>JAGWUW010000154.1 GCA_028868235.1 Betaproteobacteria bacterium
CAGTGGTGGAGTGAAGTTTTCTTCGAGTTGCGCTGGTATCTGTTCCTCGAAAAGACACCGAAGAAATACGTCGGTCACAACCCGATGGCACAGTTGATGATGTTCTTCTTCTTCACCGTACTGGCCGTCGGCATGGTGTTCACCGGATTCGCGCTGTACAGCGAAGGGGCGGGCGTTGGCAGCTGGCAGGATGTGCTGTTTGGCTGGGTTATTCCGGCGCTTGGCGGCTCGCTGCAGACACACAATTTTCACCGCCTCGGCATGTGGATCATGATGACTTTCGTGCTGGTGCACGTCTATGCGGCGATTCGCGAGGACATCATGAGCCGGCAGTCGCTGATCTCCACGATGGTTTCCGGCTGGCGGATGTTTAAGGACTGAAGATTTACCTTGCGTTGGCCCCGGTGTGCATTCCCATGCGCCCGGGGCGTTTTTTCAGAGGGTTCAATGAACAATAAACGCATTCTGGTCTTGGGCATAGGTAACATCCTGTGGGCCGACGAAGGCTTCGGCGTGCGCTGCGTCGAGGCTCTCAACGATGGCTGGGAGTTCCCGCCGCAAGTGACGTTGATGGATGGCGGCACGCAAGGCCTGTATCTTCTGCCGTACGTACAGGAGGCCGATTGCTTGCTCGTTTTCGATGCAGTCGACTACGGTGATGCGCCGGGTGAGTTGCGCGAAGTGGTCGGCGACCAAGTGCCACGTTTCATGGGGGCCAAAAAAATGAGTCTTCATCAAACCGGCTTTCAGGAAGTACTAATGGCGGCCGAATTAACTGGCAAGCTGCCCAAGGAGCTGGTGTTGATCGGCGTCCAGCCTGAGGAGCTCGAAGACTACGGTGGCAGCCTGCGCGATATCGTCAAGGCGCAGATGGTGCCATCGTTGAATCTGGCGCTCGACTGGCTGGAACGTTGGGGTGTCGAAGGCCGGGTACGTAGCGCAGTGGCCGACGGCATTACCGACCGTGCGCTAGCCATCGGCGTCTACGAAGGCGAGCGGCCGCCGGCAGATCAGGCGTATCGCCTCGGGGATGCCCGCTTTCTGAACATGGAAGCGGCCTGATATGTGCCTCGGCATTCCCGCCCGGGTTATCGAATCTGGCGAACATTTTGCCCGTTGCGCCAGTCGCCATGGCGAGCTGCGTGTCGATCTGAGCCTGGTTGGTACCCAGTTGCCGGGTACCTGGCTACTCACCTTTCTTAATGCGGCGCGCGAGATCATTCCGGGCGAACGGGCGGCCTCCATCGATGCTGCGCTTGATGCCCTGGAGGCAGCTCAGTCGGGTGCCACCGACTTTTCTGCCTTTTTTGCGGACCTCAACCGCGAACCTCAACTTCCCGATTTTCTGAGGACACAACAATCATGAGCCTCCACCTTGAACCCGGACCGACTTCCCTCGATCGCCTGCAGGCCGCTATCGCCCGCATGCAGGCCAAACACGGTTTTCAGCGTCTAGCTGGCGAGCACTCCGAATTTCCAGCAGGCCTTGCTGCAGTGCTGCTTACCGAGGATCCCCAGCGCAATCTCGAAGTTCTTGATGCCTGCGTGATCCTGCCCGAAGCCCTAAAACCGCTCGGGGAGCAGATTTCCCGCCATGTTGCCGGGCCCGATACGGCACCCGCCATGATGCAGAAATTTGGAATTCCCCGCGCGCCGGCTGTCGTTTTCTTGAGGGATGGCGAATATGTCGGCGCCTTGCACGGCATCCGCGACTGGAACGAGTATCAGGCGGAGGTTGACCGCCTACTGTCCGGTCCCGCTCAGCCGAAGCCGATTGGCATTCCCGTTCGCGTCGCTACTTTGCAGGGAGCCTGCGCATGAACCCGTCCACGATCCGCCCCTTCCCGATCTCTGTCGTTGCCATGGGTCCCGGTTCTCAAGGCGAGGAAGCGCCCGATTACCTGCCCATGCCCAAAGGTATGGAAACCTTTCACCAGCCGCGCTTGCCGGATAACGCCTCGCCGGAGGCCATCGATCAGGCGGCAGGTTTGCTCGGGCTCTTTCTCGATGGCGCTAGCCAAGCTGGCATGGCTGGTGGCGCCAAGCTCGACCTGCTCGGACTGGAGGTCGGAGTGCGGGATGTCATTAACCAGTCGATGGGCTTTGGCGAGGTCAGTGCCTTCACTACCGCGCCCGAGCACTGGCGCGTGCAGGAAACGGCCTTTGCCGGCATCTGGCGCGTGCTGAAGGTGGCTGACGATGGCGCGATGCTGGTCGATCGTCTCGAAACCGGTACCATTCCGGAGGTGTTGACCGATGCTATGCAGCGGACGGCGGCTGCCGAACTGCCGGCTCCAGGCTATCCGCTCGGCTGCATGAACGCCCAGGCACTGGTCGAGGAAATCCGTATGCAGGCGGCTGCCTATAAAACCGGTCAGCCAGCGCATGTCATCAACCTGACGTTGCTGCCGGTTTCCGATGCCGATCTCGACACGCTGTACGGTTGGCTTGGCCATCGCGAAGTCTCGTTGCTGTCGCGCGGCTATGGCAACTGCCGGATTACCAGCACGCGGCTGAAGAATGTCTGGTGGGTGCAGTATTTCAACAGCATGGATACGTTGATTCTCAACTCCATTGAGATCGTTGGCATGCCCGATGTGGCGCTGGCTGCCGAGGAGGATTTTGAAGACTCCGTCGAACGTCTGCGCGAATATCTCGACATGATGGCGGAGCCCGTATAGGCTCATCGCATGCGATTTGAAGGTTCACATCTCGGGGTCAAGCCGGACGACCGGCTTGAGTGCGGCATCTGCTGGTGGGTTTACGACCCCGAGCAGGGCGATGACGTGCGCGGCATTCCCCCGGGCACGCCATTCGCTGATCTACCGGACGACTGGTGTTGTCCGGGTTGCGATGCCCCGAAACACAAATTTATGGTGACTGAATGAGCACGAAGCAAGGCACCAAGGCATGCCTTGGCATGCAGCCGGCAGCGAATGAGGTCCGACTCAATTGCCGGACGCCATATAGTGGTGATGCGTGAGGACCGGCGGATGAAGGTATGGACGACCGACCCATCGTCCAAGCTGGTCGACGTGTTTTCGGACATTGCCCGGACCCGGATGCGCGATGTGCCGATCTGCAATCCAGCATTGCGCGTCGAGGCAGTCGGTTTTCAGCACACTCCACAGGGGCATTGGGCCGGCGTGATGATTACGCCATGGGCCATCAATTTGCTTGGCTTGCCCGGCCAGATCGATGGTTGGCCAATGCTGCCTGCTTGCAGCAAGTACGACTGGCGTTTCCCATCCGGTGAGTACGAATTTACTGTCGCCGATGAAGAGCGCATCGGCACTTATCACCTGTGCTCGCTGTTTTCGCCAGCATTCGAGTTCAGGAATCAGGAAGAGGCGCGCCTGACAGCGCTGGCTGTAGCCCATGCCCTGTTCGCCGAGCCATTTGCTGTACCGGGGGGGGCGACTGCCTCGGCTGTGCCGACTCGGCGGGCTTTTCTTGGATTGGGCCGATGACCTCGGTCGGCCAGCTGATTGTACGCGCCACCTATGATCGGGGGGCGTTGCGCAATATTGCGGTCGACCTGCAGCGGCCATCGGTGGCTCGCTTGTTTATCGGACAGTTGCCTGATGTGGTGATCAAGACGGTTCCCTACCTGTTTACGCTGTGTGCGCATGCCCAGCGGGTGGCGGCGCAGGCCGCGGTAAACGTGGCGCTCGGCGAGAGGCCGCGAGCACCGGACCATACGGAACTGTGGATCGAGGTGCTACACGAGAATCTGTGGCGCCTGCTGCTCGACTGGCCACTGGCCGTCGGCTTGCTACCGGCCAAGGATGCCTTCATCGCTTGGCGGGCGAACCGGAATGGCGACGATGTCGTCGCTACGACCCGGACCTTGATCGACGATGTCCTACAGCCGCTGGCCGTCGATTGCCTTGCCCGTCTGGTCGAGGCGGCAGGTGATGACAATCATCGAACCCAGGCCCCGGCTGTTCTGGCTCCAGAATCCTGGCTAGCGTATTGGCAGGGCATGGAGGCGCAGATGCCGGCATTGCCGTTGCCGGAGTCTATTCCGGCCATCTATCGTGCCCGCTTGGTTGAGGTCCAGGGGGCGTTTGCGGCGCTGGTTAGTCAACAGCCTTTCCCCATCGCTTCCGCCGGTGGCGCTGGATGGGGGGTTGGGCAAACATTGACGGCACGCGGGGTGCTCACCCATGCGGTGCATGTCGTCGATGGTCAGGTCGTGCGCTATCGCGTTCAGGCGCCGACCGACAGTCTGTTCGCCGATGCCCGGCCGCTGGCGATGCTGCTCGCCAATCGTCGATTTGTTACGCTGGATCAAGCACGGCAAGGGTTGGATCAGGCGATACTGGCACTTGATCCCTGTCTCCCCTACACCGTGGAACTGCAAGATGCATGAAATGTCGCTCGCCGAAGGCGTGCTGCAACTGGTCGAAGATACTGCCAAGCGCGAGAGCGCCAGGCGGGTCAGACTGGTTGTCCTGGAAATTGGCCGCATGTCGTCGGTTCAGCCAGAAGCGCTGAGGTTCTGCTTCGATGCAGTTACTCGGGGCAGTCTGGCTCAGGATGCCATACTGGAAATCGTCGATGTGCCAGGGGCGGGCTGGTGTCTGCCCTGCGCCGAAACCGTACCGATGGAAGAGCTGTATGGTGCTTGTCCGAAGTGTGGCAGCCATCAGGTGCAGCCGACGGGCGGGACGGAGATGCGGGTCAAGGAAATTGAGATCGAATAATCGGGAGACGGATATGTGTACGGTTTGCGGCTGCGGGGCAGGGGAAGTAAAAATCGAAGGTGGGGCGCACGAGCACACGCACGTCCATGCGGACGGCACGGTGCATACGCATAGCCATGGCCACGATCACGCGCATAGCCATGATGACGTGGTGCTGGCCGGCGTCCATGCCCATAGCCACACCCATGCTGACGGTACGGTCCATGTTCACGAACACGTGCATCAGGGCGAACACAGACACGTCCATGGTGGCCAGCATGAGCACGTGCATGCCGACGGCAGCACGCACAGCCATGAACACCATCACGACCACCGCCATGAGCATGCTGTCGGCGGCGATCTGGACTACGGCACCGGTCCGGCCCGCGCTCACGTGCCAGGCATGTCGCAGGCACGCATGGTGCAGATCGAACAGGACATCCTGTCCAAGAACAATGCCTACGCCGATGCCAACCGCCAGTGGTTCGACGAGCGCGGCATTTTTGCGCTGAATCTGGTGTCCAGCCCCGGCTCGGGCAAGACCACGCTGCTCTGCAAGACAATCGATCTGTTGAAAGACAGGGTCTCCATCGCCGTCGTTGAGGGCGACCAGCAGACGGCCAATGACGCAGAGCGCATCCGCGCCACCGGTGTGCCGGCACTGCAGATAAACACCGGCAAGGGGTGCCATCTCGATGGCCACATGGTCGGCCATGCGATGCAGCGCCTGCAGCCGGCCGACGAATCGTTGTTCCTGATCGAGAACGTCGGTAACCTTGTCTGCCCGGCGGCCTTCGATCTTGGCGAACACCACAAGGTGGCCATCCTGTCGGTCACCGAAGGCGAGGACAAGCCACTCAAGTATCCCGATATGTTCGCCGCGGCCGACGTCATGCTGCTCAATAAGTGCGACCTGTTGCCCTACCTCGAATTCGATGCCGATCTGGCCGAGGCCAACGCCCGCCGGGTCAATCCCGACCTAGCCATCTTCCGCCTGTCGGCGACCAGTGGCGACGGCTTGTCCGCCTGGCTGGACTGGATTCAGTCCGGGCTGGAAGCGCAGCGGGCCAAGCGCTCGGACACAGTCGACGCCCTGAAGCGTCGCGTCGCCGAACTGGAGCGCCAACTGGCGGCCAAGTAGGCCGCCAATGAGCGGCCGCCTGCTGCGTATTCGCGGCCTGGTTCAGGGGGTCGGCTTTCGCCCCTACATTTGGCGGCTGGCTACCGAACTCGGACTAAATGGCTGGGTGCGCAACGACGGTAGCGGCGTGATCGCTACCGTCGACGGCGAAAGGGTGCACGAATTCGTCGCGCGCCTGCCGCGCGAAGCGCCTCGGCTGGCGCGCATCGATACAATCGAGGAAGAAGCATCCGAGGTGAGCAGTGCCGGCTTCGCCATCCTTGACAGCGAAGCTGGCGCAGTGTGCACCGCCATCGGCCCCGATGCCGCAATCTGCCCCGAGTGTATCGCCGATATCTTCGATCCGGCCAACCGCCGCTGGCGCTACGCCTTCACCACCTGCACCCATTGCGGTCCGCGCTATACGGTCAGCCGGCGCATTCCCTACGACCGCGGGCAGACCAGCCTGGCCGCCTTCCAGCTCTGTCCGCCCTGTGCCGGCGAGTACGCCGCGCCGGCCGACCGCCGCTTCCATGCCGAAACTACCTGCTGTCCGGATTGTGGTCCGCGGCTGGCGCTGCTCGACAGCGCCGGGCAGCCGCTGGCTGGGGACCCGATCGCCGAAACGCTGAATCTGCTGCGCGCCGGCAAAATCGTTGCGATCAAAGGCCTGGGGGGCTTCCATCTCGCTTGCGACGCCCGCAATGCCGCAGCCGTCGCCGAGTTGCGCGAGCGTAAGCAGCGCGAGGAGAAGCCGTTCGCCGTGATGGGCCTGAACGTCACCGCGTTGGCCGACTATGCCCGCATTGG
>JAGWUW010000155.1 GCA_028868235.1 Betaproteobacteria bacterium
GTTCGGCCACGAGCGCGGCGCCTTTACCGGGGCACAGGCCCAGCGGCGCGGCCGTTTCGAGCAGGCCGAGGGGGGCACGCTGTTTCTCGACGAAATTGGCGACATGCCGTCCGAGTTGCAGACCCGACTGTTACGCGTGTTGTCCGATGGGCATTTCTATCGTGTCGGTGGCCACTCACCGATCAAGGCTAACGTTCGCGTCATCGCGGCGACGCACCAGTACCTGGAAAACCGTGTCAAGGATGGCCTGTTTCGCGAGGACTTGTTCCACCGCCTGAACGTCATCCGTATCCGCCTGCCGGCCCTGCGCGAGCGTCGCGAAGACATTCCCCTGCTGACGCGTCACTTCCTGCAGAAGAGTGCGCGCGAACTGGGGGTCGAAACGAAGCGTCTGTCGGATGCTGCCATCAAATACCTGACCGGCCTGGAGTTCCAGGGGAACGTTCGGCAACTGGAAAATCTGTGTCACTGGTTGACCGTGATGGCACCCGGGCAGCAGGTTGAGGTTGGCGATCTGCCGGTCGAGTTGCGCGAAGCGACGCCGGTGATGCTGGCTACCGACTGGGAAGGGGCGCTGCAAGGTGAGGTTGATCGCCTGCTCGCGCGTGGGGTACCGGATGTACATGGCGTCCTCTCAGAGATTTTCGAGCGCATTCTGATTTCGCAGGCTCTGGCGCATACTGGCGGCCGTCGAATCGAAGCGGCGCAGGCCCTGGGTATTGGTCGCAACACGATTACACGCAAGATCGCCGAACTCGGCATTGACGGCGGCAAGGACCACGCGGCGGAGTAGAATTCGCCGCATGACCCTGATCGATCCTGTTTTGCTCAAATACCGGCTGGGTTCGCTGGCTGGGCGTTTCGATGTCGACGCACTGCCTGAGTGCGATTCAACCAGCAGTGAACTGATGCGCCGTGCCGAACGGGGGATAGCCGCTGGCACGGTGGTCGTCGCCGACCGGCAGAGTGCCGGGCGTGGACGGCGTGGGCGTAGTTGGTTGTCGGCACCGGAGTCGAGTCTGACCTTTTCTGTGCTCTGGCGTTTTCCCGGCAATGCTGCGCGTCTGACCGGCCTTTCGCTGGCGGTCGGGGTGGCACTCGCCCAGGCCTTAGAGAGCCTTGGTGCCGTAGGTGTTCGCCTAAAGTGGCCGAACGACGTGCTGCTCGAAGTCGATGGCGAATTTGCCAAGCTGGCCGGCATCCTGGTCGAACTGTCGTCCGACCGCCGCGGTACGCAGGCCATCGTCGGCATAGGACTCAATCTGGCGACACCGACCGAAGCATTGCCGCAACCAGCTGCAGGTTTGAACGATGCTGGCGTGAGGGTTGATCGCCATCTGGTGCTCGCCGCCATCCTGAGCGAGCTGGCCGGCGTACTCGATATCTTTGCCGATGCGGGATTTGCTGGCCTGAAAACGGCTTGGCATGGCTATCACGCCTGGCAGGATCAAGCGGTTCATATCCTCGGCGAAGCGCGGCCGCTGTCAGGGCGTTGCTTGGGCGTCGACGCTGATGGTTCGCTGCTGCTCGATACCGGCGAGCGGGTCGAGCGTATTTTCTCGGGCGACGTCAGCCTTCGACGCGTATGATCGTCTGCCTCGACAGCGGCAATACCCGGATCAAATGGGGTGTCCACGATGGCGTGAACTGGCTGGCCCAGGGAGCGGTGGCCCATGCCGACCTCGAACAGTTGGCCGCACTGCTTGGCGACTGGCCGCAGCCTGAGCGCGTGATGCTGGCCAATGTCGCCGGCGCCAGGGTCGCAGGGCGCATTCGTCAGCAACTGGCACCCTGGCTGCCAGTGTTCTACGACGTGCAATCCACCGCTCTGGCGGGGGGGGTGAGCAATCTGTATCGCCACCCCGAGCGGCTGGGTGTCGACCGCTGGTGTGCCTTGATCGGTGCGCGGACATTGTCGCCAGCACCGGCGGTGGTTGTCATGGCGGGCACGGCAACGACCATCGATACGCTGGATACTGCTGGATCCTTTGTCGGTGGCGATATCGTCCCTGGTATTGGCCTGATGTTGCGCTCGCTGGCCCAGGGAACGGCCGGCTTGCCCTTTGCCGAGGGCCATTACACAGCCTATCCGCGTTGTACTGACGACGCCATCGTATCAGGTGTGCTCGAAGCCCAGGCCGGGGCGATAGAAAGAGCTTTTACGCGCCTGAGTGAGCCACATGGCCGCTGCCTGCTGTCCGGTGGCTATGCTGACCAGATTTCCGCTGTGCTGCAGGTTCCGCATCGAGTGGTGGCTAACCTGCCGCTCGAAGGGTTGCGCCGATTGGCGTGCGAAATAGTGCCTTGCTGATCGACTCGGCTGCTTGTCCGGGCTTGAACAAACCACGCTCAGCGGTGACAATCCAATGTCATTGCGCCTTTCCCGGGGGAGTCCATGTTCGATCCGGTTATCAGCAGCCTGCCGGCTTTCGCCGGGTATTTCGCCACGGCGCTTGCCTTGTTGGCTGTTTTTGTCGTCCTTTACGTATTCGTGACGCCGTACAGTGAGTTGGCATTGATTCGCGAAGGCAACACCGCGGCTGCCGTCAGTCTGGGTGGCGCGGTAGTCGGTTATGCATTGCCGATCGCGGTGGCTGTGGTCACCAGCCACAACATCATGACGATGATCGGCTGGGGTGTCGTCGCCTGTTTCGTGCAATTGATGGTTTATGTCATCGCTCGTCTCGCCCTGCCCCGGATTAACTTGGCCATTCCCCAAGGCAAGGTCGCTTCCGGCATTTTTCTCGCATCGCTTTCCCTCGGTATCGGCATCCTCAATGCCGGCTGCATTGCCTGATCACGCAAGGAGAATTTCATGGCTCTGATGGACTTCATCAAGAAACAGTTTATCGACGTTCTGCAATGGGCCGAGGAGGGCAACGGGACCCTGGCCTGGCGTTTCCCGATGGCCGAGATGGAAATCCAGAACGGAGCCAGCCTGACGGTGCGTGACTCTCAGGTGGCGATGTTCGTTAACGAAGGTACGGTGGCAGATGTATTCCAGCCGGGCATGTACAAGCTGACGACGCAGACACTGCCGGTGCTGACCTACCTGAAGAACTGGGACAAGCTATTCGAGTCACCCTTCAAGAGCGACGTTTATTTCTTCTCGACGCGAACCCAGCTTGACCAAAAGTGGGGGACGCCGAATCCGATCACCATTCGCGACAAGGAGTTTGGCATCGTCCGTATGCGGGCCTTCGGCATCTATTCCTACCATCTGGTCGACCCCAAGACCTTCTACCAAAAGATTTCAGGAACACGCGACATTTATACTCGCGACGAACTCGAAGGCCAGTTGCGCAATACGCTTGTTGCCGGCATGACGGATCTGTTCGGCGAATCGGGCGTTTCCTTCATCGATATGGCTGGCAATCAGGACGAGTTTGGCCAAGCGATGATGTTCAAGATGAAGCCGCTATTCGCCGAATACGGCCTGGTCCTCGATTCTCTGGTCGTCCAGAACGTGTCGCTCCCCGAGGAGTTGCAGAAGGTTCTCGACCAGAAAATCGGCATGAACATGATCGGCGACCTGCAGCGGTACACCCAGTATCAGGTCGCCAACAGCATTCCCGATGCTGCGAAGAACGAAGGTGGTCTGGCGGCCATGGGCGTCGGCCTAGGCGCCGGTGTCGGCTTCGGCCAAGTCGTCGGCCAGGCAATAGCTGCGGCTACCCAGCCGGCAGCCGTGGGCACAGGCAGTACGGTGTCCGCTGACGAGGTCGTCGCCACCCTGGAAAAGCTTCACGGACTGGTCGAGAAAGGTATCCTCAGTCAGGCCGAATTCGACACCAAGAAGGCCGAACTGCTCAAGAAGCTGACCTGATCCGCCGCCTGTGGCGCTGACTGTCTCCTGTCCTTCCTGTGGTGCGCCGGTTGTCTTCCAGTCGGCCTCGTCGATCTTTGCCGTGTGCGCCTATTGTCAGAGCACTCTGGTTCGCCACGATCAGTCTTTGGAAGACATCGGAAAGATGGCGGCCTTGGTCGAGGATCGCTCGCCGCTGCAGCTGGGAGCGGAGGGCAGCTATCAGGGCATACATTTTGCGCTGATCGGGCGCATCCAGCTCAAGTACAGCCAGGGTACCTGGAACGAGTGGCACCTACTATTCGATGATCTGCGGACCGGCTGGTTGTCGGAGGCGGGTGGAGAGTATGTGCTCACCTTTGTATGCCCGACGCAGGAGCCGCTGCCCGATTTCGAGGCGCTCCGGATCGGACAGCGTCTGCAAGTGGCCAGCCAGGTCTGGACAGTCAGTAATCTCGAACGAGCAGAGTGCATCGCCGGCCAGGGAGAATTGCCATTTAAGGTCGGCGCCGGCTATCCGGTTCCGGCGGCCGACCTGCGCAGCGACCAGGCCTTTGCCACGTTGGATTATTCGGAAACGCCACCATGGTTGTTTGTTGGAGAGGCAGTTAATTTCAAAACGCTGAAAATGGTCGGCTTGCGCGAAGGCATGGCCGTCCCTTCCGCCACCGTACAGGCCCAGGTCTTCCGCTGCCCCAGTTGCGGGGCACCGATGTCGGCCCGCTCGGCTGATATTCTGGCCGTCGGTTGCATTACCTGCGGCGCAGTAATCGACACCAGCGACGCCAATCGGCGGGTACTGACCACAGCGCTCGGCATGGCTCGGGATATGGTCGATCCGCGCCTGCCGCTGGGTAGCAAGGGGAGCCTCGATGGCCAGCCGGCTGAGGTCATTGGTTTTCTCGTCAAGCGTTGCAAGATAGAGGGAATCGCCTACGATTGGAGCGAATACCTGCTCACCGGCGAGAACGGCACTTATCGCTGGCTGACCGAGTACAACGGCCATTGGAACGTAGTCGATGTGCTGTCCAGACCGCCGACGAGTGGCATCATCGAAGTAGCCAGCATTCGCTACAACGGGGAACTGTTCAAGCATTTCTCGACTACACCGATTGCCGAGGTGGTCCAGGTGACTGGCGAGTTCACCTGGCGGGTACGGCGCGGCGAAACCAACCGGGTCGCCGACTACGTGGCGCCACCCCGTATGTTGTCCCGCGAAACGAACGAAACAGATCTGACCTGGTCGCTCGGTACCTATATCGAACCGGCCATCATGGCCGATGCGTTCAAGCTGCCCGGTGCTTTGCCCAAGCCAATCGGCGTTTTCGCCAATCAGCCGAATCCGTGGGCCGATACTACGCTCCGCGTCTGGGCGACGTTCGCAAAATTGGCCCTGGTCGCCATCCTGGTCCAGGCTTTCTTCGTGCTTATTTCCAGCGAGCGGGTCTTGCTGCGCCAGGATTTCACTTTCGAACCCCGCAGTAAAGAAGAAGTACAGACCCGCGAATTCGAGATCACCGGCAAACAGCGCAAGCTCGCGGTGCGTCAGGCCACCTCGCTCGATAATAACTGGATTGGGATCGACATGCTGCTGGTCAACAAGACCACCGGCAGCGCCTGGCCGGCGACCCGCGAGCTCTCCTACTACTGGGGTTACGATGATGGGCACTGGACCGAGGGGAGCCGGGACAACGAGGTGGTATTCCTCAACGTTCCCGCCGGTACCTACTACCTGACGCTCGACCCAGATATGGCGCCGGATAAATATATGGCCGTCCGTGACCGCCTGGAGGTGCTGACACCGCGGGCAGGTTGGTCAAACCTGGTGATCGTCCTGCTCTTTTTGCTCATTTTCCCGATCTTCGCCAGTATGCGCCGGGCTGCCTTCGAAGCTCGACGCTGGGCGGAAAGTGACCACGCCCCGGCGAGCAGCGATGACGACGGAGATGACGACTGATGTTCGACAAGTTCAACTTGGCTGCCGGGGTATTTGCCTTGCTGGTGTTCACCTACGCTCAGCATCAGGGTTGGAGCCTGTTCGACGATGTGGCCAACTCTGGGCACGGCAGTTCTTCCGGCAGCACCCGCAGCTATCATAAGTGATGGATTGGCCTCAAATGTCGGCATAATTGCGGCATGCGATTGGTCTTCTTTCTGTTCTCCCTATCGGTGCTGGCGCCCGCCTGGGCACTGGAACGCGTCGTACTGCAACTCAACTGGAAACACCAGTTCCAATTTGCCGGTTACTACGCCGCTATCGAGAAGGGCTATTTTCGTGACGCCGGCTTCGACGTGACCTTGCGCGAACTGGACGAAGGGGGCGATCCGATCGATATTGTCCTTGCCGGGAAGGCTGATTTCGGGGTCGCGGCATCTGAACTCGCCCTCCAGAGGGCTCGTGGCAAGCCGGTCGTGGCTCTGGCTGCTATCGTTCAGCATTCGCCACTGATTCTGCTGGTTAATCGCCGCAAGGTCAGCAGCATTGACGCGCTGGAAGGGAGCCGCATCATGCTGGCTCCGCATGAAACTGAGCTGTTCGCTTATCTACGGCGCGAGGAGGTCAGGCAATACATCACCGTACCGCACAGCTTCGATACCCGGGATCTGGTTGAAGGGCGGGTCGATGCCATGTCGGCTTACATCACCGACGAACCCTATCTGTTGCGTAAAGCAGGTTTCCCCTACCTGTTATTCAGCCCATCGGCAGTAGGCATAAATTTCTATGGCGATACGCTGTTTACCGCCGAGGAGCGGGTCAAGGCCTCGCGGGAGCGGGTCCAGGCATTTCGTTCGGCTGCAATC
>JAGWUW010000156.1 GCA_028868235.1 Betaproteobacteria bacterium
GAAATCTGTTCGGGATCGCGATTGCAGCAACCTCCATGTTGTCGATGGCCGGTATTGTTGTCGCTCTCGACGCCTACGGTCCGATCACCGACAACGCCGGCGGTATAGCCGAAATGGCCGAATTACCGAAGGAAGTGCGCAACGTCACCGATCCGCTCGATGCGGTTGGCAATACCACCAAGGCGGTAACCAAGGGGTATGCGATCGGCTCGGCCGGCCTGGCTGCACTGGTGTTGTTCGCCGACTACACGCACGGCCTAGAAGCGGCTGGCCTGAGTAACATTTCCTTCGATTTGTCGAACCACATGGTGATCATTGGCCTCTTCATCGGCGGCTTGATTCCCTATCTGTTTGGTGCCATGGCCATGGAAGCAGTCGGGCGTTCGGCCGGTGCTGTGGTCATGGAGGTACGCCGCCAGTTTAAGGAAATTCCCGGCATCATGGAGGGCACGGCCAAGCCGGACTATTCGCGGGCCGTCGATATGCTGACGGCGGCTGCGATCAAGGAAATGATGGTGCCATCAATCCTGCCGGTTGCTGTTCCCATCGTTGTCGGCCTGGCTCTCGGTCCGCAGGCGCTGGGTGGATTGCTGGTCGGAACCATTGTTACCGGCTTGTTCGTCGCCATCTCGATGACAACGGGGGGGGGCGCGTGGGACAACGCCAAGAAGTACATTGAGGATGGCCATTTCGGTGGCAAGGGTTCCGAAGCGCATAAGGCTGCAGTGACTGGTGATACCGTTGGCGACCCATATAAAGATACGGCCGGCCCAGCGGTTAATCCGCTAATCAAGATTATCAACCTGGTCGCCTTGCTGATCGTGCCGCTGATGGCCTGATTTTCGTCAGCAAAAGCCAAAAAGGCGGCTACGGCCGCCTTTTTACATTTCTTTGAATTCTTTTTTTGAAGCCAAGCTAGAATCGCAAAAATTATAAGGGAGTGGCATGAACGAGGATATAAGCAGATCCCCAGGGATAGGTGTGGCAGGCTTGCGAGAAGATATCTTGCATCATGACCCTTTGCTGGACTGCCTCGTTGAGTTGACCCGCATTCATGGCCGCCCTAGTACGCGGGCCGCCTTGGTGTCCGGCTTGCCGCTAGACCAAGGCGTTCTTTCGCCGTCGCTATTCGCTCGGGCGGCGAGTCGTGCCGGCTTGTCGGCCAAGGTCAACCGTCGGCCGCTTGACCGTATCGACGAAGCACTGTTGCCGGCCGTGCTATTGCTGGCTGGCGAAGAGGCTTGCATCCTCCTCGGTTGGGACGAGGCAGGCCAGAGCGCCCGTCTGTTGTTCCCGGAGACCGGGCAGGGGACCGTCCAGATGACGCGTGACGCTTTGCTTGCCCGTTACACCGGTATCGCTATCTTTGCCCGTCCGCATTTTCGCTTCGATACCCGCACGCCACAGGTCGGTGATATCAAGCTGCGTCACTGGTTCTGGGGCTCCCTAGCTGATCAATGGCTTGTCTATCGCGATGTGCTGGGGGCGGCATTGCTGATCAACCTTCTTGCATTAGCCATGCCGTTGTTTTCGATGAATGTCTATGACCGGGTGGTGCCGAATCGAGCCATGGAAACCCTGTGGGTGCTCGCCCTTGGGGTGATCCTAGTTATCGGCGTGGATATGATGCTGCGCCTGCTGCGCGGTTATTTCATCGACTTGGCCAGTGCCCGAATCGATATGCAGTTATCGGCACGGATCATGGAGCGCGTGCTTGGGGTACGCATGGAGGCTCGTCCGGCTGCTGTGGGAGCCTTTTCCTCCAATCTGCGTTCGTTTGAATCGGTTCGCGATTTCATCACCTCGGCATCGGTGACGGCCTTTATCGACCTACCTTTTGCTCTGCTTTTTGTACTGGTGATTGCCCTCATTGCCTGGCAGTTGATCCTGCCGGTATTGTTGGCGCTGATTGTCGTCGTTGTTTACGCCTACGTCTTGCAGCACAAGATGCACGCTTTGTCGGAGACGACCTATCGGGCGGCGGCGCAGCGCAATGCGACGCTGATCGAAAGTCTGACTGCGCTGGAAACGATCAAGACACAGGGCGCCGAAGGGGTCATGCAGTCGAAGTGGGAGAAGGCGGTCTCCTTCGTTGCCCGCATCAATAACCAGATGCGCTTCCTGTCGGCCGCAGCAACCAACGGGGCGATGGAAATTCAGCAGATTGTCAATGTAGTAGTGGTAATTGCCGGTGTCTATTTGATTGCCGACGGCAAACTGAGCATGGGCGGACTGATCGCCTGCACCATGCTGACCTCGCGTGCAGTGGCACCGCTGGGGCAGATGGTTGGTCTGTTGATGCAATATCACAATGCCAAGGTGGCTCTGGCCTCGCTCGAACAGATCATGAGCAAGCCGATCGAGCGGCCGACGGAAGCCAACTTCGTTCATCGGCCGGAACTGCGCGGGGATATCGAATTTCGCGACGTCCAGTTCAGTTACCCCAATACGCAGATTGCCGCCTTGAAAGGCCTGAACTGTAAGATCAACGCCGGAGAGAAGGTCGTCGTCATCGGGCGGGTCGGTTCCGGCAAGACCACCCTGCAAAAATTGCTGCTTGGTCTCTATTTGCCAACAGAAGGGGCGGTCAGCATCGACGGCGTCGACCTGCGACAGCTCGACCCGGCTGATCTGCGGCGCAATATCGGCTATGTCGCTCAGGATTTGACGCTGTTTTATGGTACCTTGCGCGAGAACATCGCCATCGGGGCGCCGTTTGCCGACGATGCGTCCATCGTGGCGGCGGCTGAGGCAGGCGGCCTCAGTGAGTTCGTCAATCGGCATCCGGACGGCTTTGACATGATGATCGGCGAGCGCGGCGATTCGCTGTCCGGCGGCCAGCGTCAGGGTGTGGCCATCGCTCGCGCCTTCCTGATGGACCCGCCCATCCTGTTGCTCGATGAACCGACCAGCGCCATGGACTTTTCCTCAGAGCAGCAATTCAAGGAGAGGCTGCGCAAGATGGCCGCCCATAAAACCGTGCTGATCGTCACCCATCGCAACAGCTTACTCGACCTGGCAACCCGGGTCATCGTTGTGGATGATGGCAAGATCGTCGCCGACGGGCCGCGCGATCAGGTTATCCAGGCCCTGCAGAGCGGCCGGGTCGGGAGGGCAGCATGAGCCGCCTGAAAAACATCCTTGGCGCCATCCATGCTTGGCTGGAGAAGACTGCGCAGCGCGGTGCGCCACATGTCGAAAAAGTTCTCGGCCGCCTGCCGAATCGCGAGGAAATCGAAGTTGTCGATTTCGCTACCGATGCCGATCTTGCTATTTTGCGCCAGGAGCCCCTGCGGGCGCGAGTTCTCTTGCGCTCTATCGGTCTTGTTTTTGCCGTCTTCATCCTGTGGGCAGCGGTCGCCCAACTGGACGAGGTGACGCGCGGTGACGGCAAGGTCATCCCCTCTAAGCAAGTTCAGGTGTTACAAAGCATCGATGGCGGTCTGGTTTCCGAAATTCTGGTCAGGGAGGGCGACATCGTTCAGCAGAACCAGTTGCTGATCAAGATTGACGAGACCCGTTTTGTGTCCTCTGTGAAGGAAAACCAGGCGCAGTATCTTGGGTTGGTCGCCAAGGCTGCCCGACTGAAGGCTATTTCCGACGGCAAGCCGTTCGTACCGCCGCCCGAGGTGTTAAAGGTGGCTCCAGAGATCGTCGCCCAGGAGCGTCAGTACTACGAAGCGAAGACTGACGAAATGAACGCTGCGGTCTCCATCGCTCGTCAGCAACTTGCCCAGCGTCATCAGGAGCTCAACGAGGCCCAGGCCAAGAAAGCGCAGGCGACGCAGGGTTATGACTTGACCTCGCGGGAGTTGGCGGTGACTAAGCCTCTGATCAACTCGGGCGCTATTTCCGAAGTCGAAGTGCTGCGCCTGGAGCGCGATGTGTCGCGTTATCGCGGTGAGCGGGACATGGCGTCAGCCCAGATTTCGCGGATACAGGCTGCAATCAACGAAGCGCAGCGCAAAATCGAGGAGGTTGAACTGAGCTTCCGCAATGATGCCAGCAAGGAATTATCTGAAACGACCGCCAAACTGAACAGTCTGGCCGAGGGCAGCGTGGCGCTGTCTGACCGGGTTAAGCAATCCTCGATTCGATCTCCTGTCAAGGGTACGGTCAAACGTCTGCTGGTCAACACTGTTGGTGGGGTGGTGCAACCGGGCAAGGACATGATCGAGATCGTCCCACTGGAAGATACATTACTCCTTGAGGCGCGGGTCTTGCCGCGGGATATCGCTTTCCTTCGTCCCGGACAACCGGCTATGGTCAAGTTCACCGCTTACGATTTTTCGATCTATGGCGGTCTCGAAGGAACACTTGAACACATCGGCGCCGACACTGTGATGGATGAGAAAGGCAACGCGTTCTATACGGTCCGGGTACGGACCAACAAGGCGGGTTTTGGCGACGCTAATCTGCCGATTATTCCCGGCATGGTGGCCGAAGTGGATATCTTGACTGGCAAGAAGAGCGTCCTGACATATCTGTTGAAGCCCGTACTGCGCGCCAAGAGCGTGGCAATGACGGAGCGTTGATGAATCATTGCTTCGTTGATCGGGATGTCACCCCCGTTTCGACCTGGCTGCTGGCTTTTCCTCAGGCCAGGGTCATGCGGAGGGAGCGTCTCGCTTCGCTACCGGCTGGCGAGCCAGTAATTCTTTGGGTGCGTTATCGCGCGGGTGAAGCGCTCGAGTCGGTGCTGCCGGCTGTCGCACTGGAGCCTTGGCAGTTATTGGTCCTGCTCGCCGACGAACCGGATGAGAATGTTATTGTCGATGCCTTGGCACGAGGGGCGTCCGGCTGTTGCAATACTCATGCGGCAGCGGAAGTTCTGCAGCAGGTTGCGCTGGTTGTTGAGAACGGTGGTCTATGGGTAGGGCAGTCCCTGCTGCGCCGGCTGGTGGGTGGAACTTCGCGGGCACTTGCTGCACGCAGCGAGAGACCTCAGCGCGTCGATTGGGCTACCGTGCTATCCGAGCGCGAGGTTCAGGTGGCTCGCCTAGTGGCCGGGGGGGGCAGCAATCGTGAGGTGGCCGAGCAGTTGTCGATTACCGAGCGCACGGTCAAGGCGCATCTGTCGGCTATTTTCGAGAAGTTAGGCCTGCGGGACCGCCTGCAACTTTCCCTGCGCATCAACGGCGTGCAGATCTAAAGACCAAACGTGGATTTATTCACGCTTTTTTACAATAACTGTACTTTGGTTCAATAGCCCGCTCCGAGGCCACTCCCTACACTCCGCGTATTGCTAATTAGAGTGTGGAGTAGATCGTCATGGCTCAAGCCCCAATCATCGCCAAGGTTTCCGCATTGTCCGGTCAGGCCTATGCCCGCGATAGTTCCGGCAACATGCGCCGCCTGAAGCTAGGCGATGTCATACGCGAAGGTGAGAGCGTTGTGGCCGGACAGGGGGCTGACGTCGTTCTGGCGTTGGCCGATGGGCGGGAAATGAACGTACGTCCCGGCGAAACAGCGAAGATCGATACCGAGGTGGTCTCCGTCGTTATGCCGGATGCCTCGGACAGCGCAGTGGCCAGCAATCCGCAGGGCTTCCAGAAGATTACCCAAGCTCTCCAGTCGGGGGCCAGCCTAGACGACCTGCTTGAAGACACGGCGGCCGGCGCCGGCCCGCAAGGTGGTAATGAAGGGCATACCTTTGTTGAATTTATGCGGATTGTCGAGAGTGTCGATCCACAGTCTTACCAATTTAGTACGAGCCGCGGCCGTCCGCTCGATAGCATCGAAAATGCTCCACTGATTCTCAGCACTACCGAAACAACTGTTTCCGTCGCCAAGCCGACAATCAACATCCCGGATACCAACAACCCGGGCAGTGCCGATGGCGTCAAGACTGTCGCCGAGACAGATGGGCCGGTGGCAGGGAGCCTGACTATTACTGCTCCCGCCGGCTTGGGCAGCCTGTCTATTGGCGGCCACAGTTTTACCGCGTTGCAACTGGCTGATCCAGCCTATCTGGTAGCCCATCCGATCAATACGGGCAAGGCCATCCTCACCCTGCAGAGTTATGATCCGGTAACCGGTGTAGTTAACTATATCTATGACCCTGCCGTGCAGGCGCATAACGGTTCGGTACTCGATAATATTTCGGTTACGGTCGCCGATGTGCTGGGCAATAGCACACCAGATAATCTCGGCATCACCATCACGGACTCGAAGCCGGTTGCACAAAACGACAGCAACACCATCACGGAAGATGCCAGCCCGAACAGCGTGAGTGGCAGCGTCCTGACCGGCGCGGGGGCCGACACCGTTGGCGCCGATGCCAACGCCAGCCCGGTGACCCCGGTGAGCAACCTGGCGCTCACCTACGGCACGCTGACGCTGGGCGCCGATGGTCATTACACCTACACGCTGAACAACGCCAGCCCGGCGGTCAATGGACTAAATGCTGGCCAGACCCTGACCGATAGCTACACCTACACTCTGACCGACGGCGACGGCAGCACGGCCACAGCGACGCTGACCATCACGATCCACGGCACGAACGACGTGCCGGTGCTGGGTAGCGGGACGGGGATCAGCACGGGCAGCGTGGTGGAAGCGGGCGGGGTTGGGAACGCAGATGTTGGGACGCCGAGCACG
>JAGWUW010000157.1 GCA_028868235.1 Betaproteobacteria bacterium
GCCTGGAAGTCGAGCACTTCATCGTTCGGCAGCTTGAGCCAGATGCCCTTGATGGTCGGCGTCAGGTTCTCGATGCGGCTGACCGTGCCATGGAAATCCTTGACCGGGATGTCGCGCGCGTCCTCATCGATTTCCATCTCGACTTCGATGACGGTATCAGCTTCGAGCGTGGCGCAGCAGGCCAAGGCCTTACCTTCCTCGCGCTCGTAGTCCATCAGCGCGAAGTTGGAAGAATTCTGGTGATCGACTTCGCCGTCGGTGATACACACCTTGCAGGTGGCGCAATAACCCTGGCCGCAGGCGTGCGGCAGATAGATGCCAGCGCGCAGGGCGGCATCGAGGATGGTCTGGCCGTCTTCGACTTCGATGCTGCGGCCGAGCGGCTCGATGGTCAGTTCGTAGCTCATGTTCTTGTCTCTCTGCGGGTCTTGGCGGGGCTACCGCGTCCGGCGCGGCGCCCCGTTGGTTTTAGTAGCCGGTACCGGCAATGCCATCCAGGCCCAGCGTCCGGAAGCGGATCAGATCCTTGTGGCCGATGCCGTTCTCGGCCAGGGTCTTGTTACGATCCGGCGTGAAAGGCGTGTTGCCGTTCTGCCAGATAGCCTTGTCCCAGTCGATGTGCTGCCAGTCCGGGTGATAGCTGAAGCAGGCGGCCATTTCATCCACCACGGCAGAGAACGGCGTTTCCGGCTTCATGGCCAGCACGAAGGGGCGCGAGAACATGCGGTGGCGCTCCCAGTTCACGTACAGCAACTGGCGGCCCTTGTAGTTCTCCACCGCGTCGCGCGACTTGAACTCGTACGGAGCGAGGGTTTTCAACATGGTCATGGCTGTCTCCTTTTAGTTCTTGGTCGCTTGTTCGCGCCAGGCAGCGAAGTTCTTCTGATCCTCGGAGCCGTTGAAGTCGCCGAGGGCGCGCTTGTCGAGCTTCCAGTAGTCGAGCATGTGGCGGCCCGGCTCGAAGTCAGGGGCGTTCACATCGACGCCATCCGGCTCGCAGTTGCCCTGCAGCACCTGGTGCGAGGAGATGAAGGTCTGGCTGTACTTCTCCGGCTCGTTGTCGAAGATTTCCTTGCAGTGGTCGGAACAGGTATGGAACTTCTCACCGTTGTAGATCGACTCGCGGAAGCACATTTCCATCGGATCGCCCGGTTCGTTGAACTTCATGGTGCTGACGCAAACCTGGCAGTTCATCGGGGCCGTCTTGTTGTCGAAGCGGTTGCCGGCCTTTTCCTGAGCGTCAAAGAATTCCAGCACCGGACGGTAGTACTTGTCGAAGGTGTTGGGGTACTTCTCGGACAGCCAGTCCATTTCGTCCGGGGTCGGAATCCAGGTGTGGAACGGGGTGGCCTGCGGCTTCATGTAGAAGCCGATCCACGACTGGTGCGAGACGTGCTCCTTTTCCTCGATGGTCTGGCTGAAGCACTTCGGAATGGTGATGCCGTAGCGGGCGAGGTCCTTGAACAGGGCGCCGCCGTTTTCCTCGACGTACATTTCCCAGGCTTCCTTGAAGCTCATGATGCGCTTCGGCAGCATGTAGTCCATCATCATGCCGACCGAGGCCAGCTTGCGGGTGCCGCGCCAGGTCCACTTGTCGATCCAGCGCTGGACGATAGGCAGGTTGTCCGGATCCTGTTCCAGCATGAACTTGATGCACTCCAGGCCCAGGGTCATGTGGCGCGCTTCGTCGGACTGTGCCGAGAAGCCGACGGTCATCGCGGCCATGTCACCGTTGTAGGCAGCACCGGAGATGAACGGCACGAACAGGATGTTGGTCAGCACGTATTCGAAGGCGAAGCCGATGGCGACCATGAATTCGAAGGGGCCGGCGGTGATGGCGTCGTCGAAGAAGGACTTGCCGTCCGACAGGTACCACATGCGGGATTGCTGGTGAGCGAACTCGTCCATCCCGTTGTAGTACTTGTTGTAGTTGGAGATCGAGTGGATCTGCGTCTGGAAGTGGCGGTACTCATCGACCGCCTGCATCTGGCAGGCGACGCGCGGGCCGGCGCCGTTCATCTGCCGGCCCATCATCGAGAAACCGCGGGCGGCCATCAGCTCGAGCGGCGGCGTGGAGCCGAGGAAGAGCTTCAAGACGTTGATGTAACGGGCGTCGGTGACCGACAGGTGGCCGTTGTTCTGGTTGAAGCCGTCGAGGATGGCGTACAGCTTGCGCTCCTTCTCCGACTGATACTTCCAGTAGGCGTCCATGGTCAGGCGGAACGGGTCTTCCCACTTGTCCCAGTCGTGAATCTTGATGCCCTCGTAGGTCGTCTGCGGGAAGACCTTGTCCATCGGCTGGTAGGTCGTATCCCAGGCCAGATCGCGAGTCATCAGCGAGTAACGCTCCTTGAGGCCGAGCTTCTTGGCAACTTTCATATCCATGGTGTTCGCTCCTTGCGTGCCGGAATCAGGAATTCCAGCTCAGGGTAAATTCGTCGTCGGTCTCGTCCAGGTTGCCGGAGATCGTGATCAGGTGGAGTTGCAGCTCCTGCAGGTCGAACGAGCGGCCCATCTTCTCCTCGACTGTCTCACGCTTGATGACCAGGCGGTTCGGGACGTCGATCTTCACCATCGACGGCTGGTCGTCGACCATGGCGTTCGGGTTGTCCTCGAGGATGGCCTCGACGATGCAGCGGGACTCGTCGTTCTTCTGGAAAGCGATAAATGCGTTGGACATGCGATTTCCTTTACAGGGCGACGCCGGCCTTAGCGGCGCGGGCGTTCAGGTTCTGGACCAGTTCGGCCATGACAGCTTCGGCTTCGCCGCCGAAGGCCAGGGCAGCTACCGGCTTCAGGGCAACGACGGCACGGTCGCGCCACTTCCGCATCCAGGTGGCCAATTGTTCCTTGTTGTCAGGGTTATCGGCGCCGGCCGCCTTCAGCACGGCATCCAGCCACTTGGAGGTTTCGCCGAACCATTCGCGCTGGAAGCGGGTCAGCATTGAGAAAACCGGGCTGTAGGCGGCATTCAGCTTCTCGTTGTAACGTTCGTAGATCAGGGGATAAAGCAGGCCTTCGAGGGCGAAATCCTGAGCGACCAACACTTCGAACCAGTCTTTCTCGACCATCAGGTCCTCAACGTAGCGACGCAGCTCTTGCCACTCGGCCCCCTCCAACCAAGCGGACTTGGCATTGGCCAGCGCATCGAGGTCGTCAAAGGCGATGCCCAGGCGGGTCACGTACTGCGCAACACCGAGCTGGTCCATACTGGCATAGCAGGCAGCCTGCGAAATGGCGATACCGTAGCCGTAGGAAGAAACATAAGCCTTATTCAGATTGGAAGCCCAGGCGACATGGCGCAGCGGCAGGAAGACCTCGAGGGCGTCGGCCTTGCCGGCAGGCGGATAGGCTGCAGCCAGGCCCAGTTCGTCTACCAGATCGAAATCGCCTTCGGCCACTTCCTGCATCCGGCCACGGGCCAAGGTCCAGGTACCGTAGTAGTACTGGCGCGGGTCCTTCAGGGCGTACCAGTCCTTCATGGTGATCGCCGTACGGGTGGTATCGAAGATATCGTACTGCGGCTCCCAGGTCGGGCGATAGTGGTAGTTCTCGACCGGCTGCAGGTCCATCGTCGCTTCGATATAGCGCGAGGCCGGCTTGTCGGCCCCCATGCGGCGGGCCAGGTGGCCGAAGGTCTGGCGCAGCGGCGTGATGCTCACTGTCCTCAAATCGATTGCCATGCTTGTCTCCTTAAAATCCCCATTCGGTGCGCTTGGCCGCACCGGAAAGCCAAATATTTAGCGAAAACGCTGGTGTGTAGCCTGATGCAGGTTCCAGTTGAAATCGGCGTCGGAGGCATCGGCGTCGGCAGGCTCTGGCTTGGTATCGGTCAACAATTCGACCTGATTGGCCTTGCAGAATTCGTCGAAAGCCGCCTTCGGCATGACCAGTTCGGCCGCCACATCGGGGTCGCCAACGGCAAACTCGAATTCAATCAGCCCATTGGGCAGGGTGCGCATTACCCGCACGAACTTGCGGGTAATGTCGAACTTACCTTCCGCCATGTCTCGCTCCTCATTCCATGGCCGCCTTGCGGCAGCTCTCTGATGAGACACATTAGACGCTTCACTAAGATATTAATGAATGGACGTTTGCGGAAATGACTTGTACTTTTCGTAACCCGAAAGGGGTTTCAGTTTTGGCCTTCGCGCCGGAACTGACTTGGTGGCACTCCGGTGCGCTTGGTGAAGAAACGGGAGAAATAAGCAGGATCGGCAAAACCGAGCTGGTAGCAGATCTCGGTGATCGGTACAGCCGAATAACGCAGCAGACGCCGCGCTTCCTGAAGCAGGCGTTCATGAACGACTTCCTTGGAGGGCCGCTCGGCCATACGCCGGCATATGTCGTTGAGTCGCGCCTCGGTCACCGACAAACGACTAGCGTATTCGTTGAGGGTCAGGTGATCGCGAAAATGGGCTTCGACTAGATCGCAGAAATTGAGAAAGATGCGCAGGTCTTCACTGCGCTCGGGGCGTTGCGCCGAGACCGGCTCGTGCGCCACCAATAGCCGACTCAGGTGGATGAAGCTGCTTTCCCCCAGAGCCTGCATCAACGCGAGGTGCCCCTTGGCATCCCGGGCAAACTCCTGCTGTAACAATGCGACCGACGCAAGCAGGCCATCGAAATCGGCAGCGAACTCGGCTGGCAAGCGGGACATTTCGACAAAGGCCGGCTGGCGCAGCAGGGACTCCGGCCATTGCCCCGGCATCGCCTTATACCAGGCGCGGACGACCTCCTGACGAATGGTCAGCACATGGCCGTCGGTATCCTCCTCGGAATAAAAGGAATGTGGAATGGTAGGTGGCGTGAAGATGAACAATGGCGCCAGACCAAAATAGACTTCGCCGTCCAGATTGAGGCGAATGCTGCCGCGCACCAGCAAATGAACCTGGAAGAAACTGTAATGCCGGTGCGGCGGCGTGTTGCGCCCGAAGAAATCGGCCAGTCGACCGAAGGTCTCGTAATGTATCTCGCACTCCGGGTCGCGCTGGTCGTAAACCCGCCCGATATGGATATCCGGAATTGCCTGAACCGCCGTCACCGTCACCCCTCCTTTATCTCCGCAACCCGATGAATGCCAGCTTACCGCAAGGCCGGCCGACAGGGTATCCAACGCGAAGCACTCCGCGAGCCATTATCCCCAGCGGGGCCTGAAGCACTTCGCTAACATGTTAGCCATATAGCTGCTATCATCGGCACTGTCAATGTGCATAAGCGCCGGAATAATTATCATGTCTCGCAAGCTCGCCTACCGCAACCTGCCCCAACTTTTCCTGCGCGCCCGGGAAGAACTTCTCTGTCACTTCCGGCCCATCATCACTCACTTCGGCCTGACCGAGCAGCAATGGCGCATCCTGCGCGCCATTGGCGAATTCGAACAGCTAGAGCCGCGCGAAATCTGCGAGATTTGCCAGATTCTCAGCCCCAGCTTGACCGGAGTGCTATCGCGCATGGAGGACATGGGTCTGGTCACTCGCACGCGGATGGAAGAAGACCAGCGCCGCGTCCTTGTTCGCATGACTCCCAAAGCCGAAAAGCTGGTAGCTGAACTTGGCCCGCTGATCGTCGAGCAATACAAGGTAATCGAGCAGGCCTTCGGCCCGGAATTGATCCAGGAACTCTATGTAGTGCTGGACAAGGTCATCGCCGCCGAACGCGGCCCGATTCCGCAAATCAAGCTGCCGCCCCGCAAAAATTGGATCGCCGACGAATCCTGAGCAAAAGCTTGCTGCTCGCCACTTCAAATTAGCGAAAAATATTTACCATGAATTGAAAAACCCCAGTAACTCATCGAGTTACTGGGGTCCCAATTGGTCGGAGTGACAGGATTCGAACATGCGACCCCTGCGTCCCGAACGCAGTGCTCTACCAGGCTGAGCTACACTCCGAGGTTCATTTGCAACCGGCTAATGATTTCGCTCAACTGCAAAGAGCGGCAATTGTAGCAGAGCTTTTTTGTAGTGTGAATCCCCCAGGCACTGAATTGCGGATCTGGCCAACTCAGCCTCCTCCAGCGCGCGTGCGCGCGCGTGTTCGAGAGCACCACTCTGGCGGATGGCGTTGAGAACCTGCGGGAAATCGTCGCGACCACCTTCTTCGATGGCCTTACGCACGGAAGCCGACTGCTCCGGAGTACCGTGCTGCATAACATAGATCAGCGGCAAGGTCGGCTTGCCTTCGGCCAGGTCGTCGCCCAGATGCTTACCAGTGTCCGCTTCCTGTCCAGAATAATCGAGGACATCGTCGACCAGTTGGAAAGCGGTACCGAGGTGCATGCCATAAATAGCCAATGCCTTTTCTATCTCCGGCGTTGCCTGACCGAGGATTGCACCGAGTTGGGCCGCGGCCTCGAACAGTTTGGCCGTTTTGTAATGAATGACTCGCATGTAGCGCGCTTCGTCGACATCGGCATCGTGACAGTTCATCAGCTGCAACACTTCGCCTTCGGCGATGATGTTGGTCGCGTCGGACAAAACCTGCATCACACGCATGTTGTCGACTGCCACCATCATCTGAAAGGCCCGCGAGTACAGAAAGTCGCCAACCAGAACGCTGGCAGCATTACCGAAC
>JAGWUW010000158.1 GCA_028868235.1 Betaproteobacteria bacterium
GGCTAGGATTGACTATGCCCGCCGTTCTGCACGGCAGTCAGGGACTAGTGGTACATGCGCCGCTTCCGGCAGAAGGCAAACTGCGCAGCGTATCGCGTGTCGTCAGCATATTCGACCGGGGCGAGGGGCGCGGTTCGCTGCTCAGCATGGCGCGCGAGCTTTACGATGCGCCGACGGGAACGCATTACGCATCGCTCTCGGCAACTTACGTGTGCCGCGCAGATCAGGTTGCGGGTGCACCAGCCGCAAGCAAGCCGACGGGCAATGTCATTCCCGATCGTGCGCCAGACCTCGTCGTCCCGGTTTCGACATCGACGCAGGCCGCGCAGCTTTTCGCGCTTACGGGTGATCAGAACCCGCTGCACATGGTCCCAGAGTTTGCTGCCAAAGCGGGCTTTCCGGCACCAATCCTGCACGGAATGGCCACTTATGGCATTTGCGCCGCATTTGCCGAGAAGCAGTTGTGCGAGATGCCGGGTGCAGCAATCGTCAGTCGTCTTGGGGCGATTTCGGGCCGTTTCAGCGCTCCGGTTTATCCCGGAGAAACGCTTGAGCTGGCTCTGTGGCAGGAACCGCAGGGGGTGCGCTTCGAAGCGCGTGTTCCTATCCGGAGCGCGCTAGTCATAACCGATGGGCAGATTGCGATCGAAAAGGCGTTTTAACGATGGACCTCACCCTCTCTTCCGCTGACATCGCGTTTCGCGACATGATCCGGGGCGAAATTGCCTCCATGGTGCCAGAGGACATCAAAACCCGCGTAGAAAACCTCCAACACCTCCGGAAAGAGGATTACATGCGCTGGCAGTCTATCCTCGACGTGCGTGGCTGGGCTACTCCCGCCTGGCCAGTCGAATTCGGTGGTCCCGGCTGGTCGCCGATGCAGCGCGTTCTCTTCGAGGAAGCCTGCTTTATGGCCGGCGCTCCGCGCCAAATCCCGCATATAAATATGATCGGCCCGGTGCTGCAGACCTTCGGCACAGAGGACCAGAAGCATCGCTACCTGCCCGGTATCCCGACCCTTCGTGACTGGTGGTGCCAGGGCTATTCGGAACCGGGTTCGGGTTCCGACCTGGCCTCGCTGCGCACCAAGGCTGTGCGTCACGGCGACCGATACATCATCAACGGGCAGAAAATCTGGACGACCTGGGCACACTGGTCCAATCACATGTTCTGTCTGGTTCGCACATCCGATGCAGGCCGTCCGCAGGAAGGGATCACTTTCCTGCTGCTCACCATGGACACCCCGGGTCTCACGGTGCGTCCGATCCATTCGCTCGATGGTGCGCATGACGTCAACGAAGTGTTTTTCGAAGACGTCTCGGTACCGGTCGAGAACGTCGTGCTGGGCGAGAACCAAGGCTGGAAAGTTGCGAAATTCCTACTCAATGCAGAGCGCACAGAAATTGCCGGGGTCGGCCAGTCAAAGCGGATGCTGCAGTTCGCGAGACGGCTGCTGGCTGAATTGACTAACGCAGGTGTTTCCTCGTCCCGGCTCGACGTATTTCGTTCACGGATCGCCCGGATTGCCATTGATCTCAAGGCGCACGAATGGACACTGATGCGAGTGATAGATGCCAAGCCTGACGACCCCAAGGCTCCCTCCGCGTCGTTTCTCAAGCTCTGCGGGACCGACTTGCTTGAGCGCGTTTCTACACTTTTGATGGATTTGGGCGGTCCGGCTGGCCTTGCGTATGATGTTGATGCGAGAAATGGTAACGTCGACGGCACTCCGCCCTACGGACATGTTCTCAATGGGACCGCAGCGACCTATTTTGAATATCGTAAGTCGGGCTTGGTAGGCGGAACGACCGAAATCCAGAAAAACATCATCTATCGCGAAACTGTTAGCCGGTGGGCCGCACAATGAACTTCGACCTCTCTGACGATCAACGTGCCCTTGTCGACACTGTCGAGAGGTTCGCGCGAAGTGCTGCCGCTAAGCGACAAAGCACGTCCCCTGTCGGAGCAGCATCCGAGGACGCCGTTTTGCGCTGGGAACAGATGGTAGAATTAGGCGTCGCCGCGCTACTTATTGGCGAAAACAATGGCGGCGTTGGTCTGGGGGCGGCCGAGGCCGTGCTGGTGAGCGAAGCACTCGGCCAGTCGTTGGCGCAGGAGCCATTCGTGACTGCAGGTGTTCTCGCGCCTAAGTTGCTCGAGTTGAGCACTTCGGACGGCCTAAGAGAAAAGTACTTACGTGGTGTTGCAGAAGGTCGCGTCAGAATCGCACTCGCAAGCGACGAATCCGTGCATGAATTTGACCTGTTTTCTGTCTCGACGCGCGCCGAAGTCCAGAACGACCGGATCGTGGTCACAGGCAGAAAAGAACTCGTCGTCGATGGCGCTATGGCGACGCATTTTGCCATTACCGCGCGCGACGCAAATGGCTTGAACTTGTTCCTTGTCGCAGCTGTCCAGCCGGGCGTTATGGTCACGCCGGTGCGCGGGCTTGACGGTGGATGGATGGCGCGCATCGAGCTAGAGTGTGTGGAGGCCGAAGGTCCGCTGTTCAGAGAGGCGGCGGGCCTGGACGGCCTCGAATGCGCGGTCGATCATGCAACAGTTGCGATTTGTGGCGAGGCGCTGGGTTTGATGAACCGAATGATTGCATTGACCGCCTCCTATCTCCAGACACGTCATCAGTTCGGCAAGGCGATCGGCACGTTTCAGGCGCTGCAGCATCGTTTCGCCGAGATGGTCACACTTGCCGAACAGGCCCGTTCGGGGACGCTAATGGCGGCTGCGGCTCTGGCGAGCGAAGATGCCGAAGTTCGCAAGGCGGACGTCTCGGCTGCCAAATCACTCGTAGGTCGAAATGGTCGTGCGGTGCTGGAGGGGGCAATACAGCTTCACGGCGGCATTGGCATCACGGACGAATATGAACTTAGCCGATACATTCGCCGGATGATCGAGATCGAAAAGACCTGGGGGGATGTGAGCTATCACGAAGCCAGATTCGCGCGCGTGACGGACTCTCGCTAACTCGCCTGTTTCTGAGCAATCACGTCAGTGACCGCGCTTTGGCAATATGACGCCGGGACGGAGATTGCCAAGAGGATGGATGGATGATCAATCTCGAAGGCAAGACCGCGATCATCACCGGCGCTGCGCGCGGTCAGGGCGCGGCGACTGCGGTCCTATTTGCAAAAGCTGGCGCAAGGGTGTTCCTGACTGATGTCCTAGTCGAACTTGGCGAGGAGGTTGCAGTCGAAATCGGCGAGGCTGCCAGCTTTCGCAAGCTCGACGTGACCAGTCAGCAGAACTGGGCTGAACTTGTTCGCGAGGTAGAGCAGATCGCGGGAAAGATCGACATCCTTGTCAACAACGCTGCTCTGGCGGATTCAACGCCCTTCCTTGACCTTGCTGCCGAGCGGATCGACCAGATGACGGCAGTCAATCTAAAAGGCACCATCCTTGGGATGCAGGCCGTCCTCCCGGGCATGATCAAGTACGGGGGCGGATCAATCATCAACATCTCGTCAGTAAACGGCCTGCGCGGCACGGGCGGATCCGCAGCCTATGATGCCACCAAATGGGCCGTACGCGGGATGTCGAAGTCCGTCGCGTTGGAATTTGCCGACCGCGGAATTAGGGTTAATACCGTCCATCCCGGTGCGATCGACACGCCAATGTTAAATCCTGGCGGCGGCGACATGTCGGGTCTAGCCAAGAGCTTCAAGATACCGATGGGACGGGTGGGAGAGTCGAGCGAGGTTGCCTCTGCAACGCTTTTCCTTGCCAGTGACGCAGCGTCCTACATTTCAGGGGCGGAACTGGCCGTTGACGGCGCTTGGACAGCAGGCATTGTCTTGGGCAAAATCGCCGATCATCGTTGATCGGGACACGAAGCCCTTCAGGTTCCCGTCCAGTTCGGCTTGCGCTTTTCGCGGAATGCGGCCTCGCCTTCCTTGGCATCGTTCATTTTCCTGATGCGGTGGAACCACTCCATCGACAGCTGATAGACAGCCTCATTGGCGGCGGAGGGTTCAACTGCCGCGCGCGCCACAGACTTGGTCGCCTTGATTGAAACCGGCGCGCCAGCGATTATCGCTTCGGCATAACGATTGGCGACCTCGAGCGATTTACCCTGCGGAGCTAGGTCGCTGACCAAACCCCAGCGCTCGGCCTCTCGCACATCCATGATTTCCCCTGTTAGTAGGTAGCGCATGGCCATGTGCCAAGGCATGCGCAGGGGAAGCAGGCTGGCACCTCCTCCCAATGCGGCATAGCCGACAAGCGCCTCTGGCAGGCCGAACCTTGCAGTTTCATCGGCGATTACCAGATCGCAGGCGAGCACAATCTCCCAGCCGCCACCGACGGCAAGACCGTTGACTGCTGCGATGATCGGCTTGTTCATGGTCTGCCGGTGGGCGAGGCCGCCCCAGCCGGTATCGGGCATGGGAGTCGAGAAATCGTCGGCAAGGTCGTGGCCGGCGCAAAATGCGCGGCCGGTGCCGGTAATTATGGCCACGCGCAGGCTTTCGTCCGCCTCGTAATTATCCCAAATTTCTGACAGTTCGATGCAGCCTTCGGTTGTCAGGGCGTTGAGCCGTTCGGGTGCGTTGAGTGTTATGGTCAGGACCTGGCCGTCACGCTTCGACTCAATCATCGCGTCTACTCCTCCCGTTCAGCTCGCAATTTCGTCGAGCTCCGTGTCTGGATGCATTTCACCCGTGACTGCCGATGATTGTCAATCGCTCAGCAGCATCGTGATGAAGCACGTCCTGAAGTGACGCGCATGTGGCAAGTGCCCCGAATGCTTGTTCGGCGGTTCGAATTCAAGGCAAGAACCCGTTCAAGGGAATTCTGTTGTGCACCAGGTGCGGAATGACTCGGGGCAAGGAAGGCGGCGCAACGATGCGGATCGGTTTCATCGGCTTGGGCGACATCGGCTTGCCGATGGCCATGCGGCTCCATGAGTGCGGGCACAATGTCATGGTTTGGAACCGAACCGCCAGCCGCTCGCAAGGCTTGCCCGGGCGGGGGGTCGCAGTCGCCGGATCGGCTGCCGATCTGGCTGAGGATTGCGACATCGTGTGCCTCTGTCTGCTCAATGCGGAAGCGGTGGAGGCTGTGGTATTTGGCCCTACCGGGATAGCCCAAGCCAAGGGCGCACCTCGCCTCGTCATCGACCATTCGACCATTTCGCCACGGACCACGAGGAGTCTTGCGGAAAAACTGGAAGCGCTCACGGGCACGGCCTGGCTCGACGCACCTGTTTCTGGCGGACCAGCAGGCGCCCGAGCCGGCACGCTGGCGGTTATGGCGGGGGGACGGGCGGAGGATTTCGAACTCGCCGCGCCCCTGTTGCACAGTCTGGGAAGGCCCACGCATGTCGGCATTTTGGGCATGGGGGACACGGCCAAGGCCTGCAACCAGGTCATTGGTTTCACGATTGCTGCTGCGATCGCGGAGGGGTTGGCCTGTGCCTGCGCTGCTGGACTTTCTCCAGTCGACCTCGCAGAGGTCATGATCGGAGGTCTCGGCGATTCTGTTGCGCTGGCGGAGTACAGGAGGGCAACTGCGGCGGGTGAGAGCGGTAGCATCAAAGGTATCATCGATGCCTATGTCGACCTCATCAACGGCCATGTCCGGCCGGAGTACGTCGGCAAGCTCGATATCCTTCACAAGGACATCGGGATCGCAAGAGAGATTGCAGGTGACCTGGCCCCGCGGTTACAGTTGCTCGAGCAGGTCGAAGCCATGGCCGGAAAGCTCAATTACCAGTAATGTACAGGCCCAAAGATTTGATCGGATGTTCTTAGGGTTCCGCCTAAACGAATTATAATGCGAATGTTCTAACGCAAAAATTAGACTGCGAGCTTCTGGGCTGGAGAGATTGGTGGCCACCCTAGGTTTTTGTCGCCAAAATTTCTAGCGGAGCCGTGTAGCCATTCAATACCCGGTGCAGGACACTGCAGTTGCGCGGAACTCCCCGGCCCTGGTTCCTGTCCACGTATTTTTTTGCCGCTGTTGGTCCCTTTTGATTTGAATCAAGGGATGCGCTGATTCTTCATCATAGAACGTGCGTACTAAACAGATGATACGTTCACCTGATGATGGAGAGGAGCGCGCAGTGGCGACGAAACTAAAAACGGTCCCGGTCAGCAGGTCCGGGCGCTACGTGGTAGAAGACCAAGAGGAGGGGACCTTCCGGGTTTCGCGCGATGCGTTCACCAGCCAGGAAGTCTTCGAGCTGGAGCGGGACCGCATCTTCAGCAAGTCGTGGCTCTATGTCGGGCACGAATCCGAAATTCCGAACAACAACGACTTTGTTACTCGTAAAGTCGGCGGACGCGAAGTGATCTTCAATCGCGATCGAAAGGGCCAGATTCACGTTTTCCTGAACACCTGTCCGCATCGTGGCGCAATGGTCGAGCGGCAGGCCAAGGGTAATGCCATCTCGTTTCGTTGTATCTACCATGGTTGGGCGTTCAACAACAATGGCACCTTCGGCACCAAGATGCAGGAAGGTGACTATGGTCCGCACTTCAATGAAGACGGTTGTGCCAACTTGCCTTCTGCCCCTCA
>JAGWUW010000159.1 GCA_028868235.1 Betaproteobacteria bacterium
ATTCCTTCCCAAATCCTCCAGCGTCGGCCTGACATTGCGGCGGCTGAGCGGCGCGTTGCTGCTGCGAACGCTGAAATCGGCATTGCCCGCGCCGCGTTTTTTCCCAGCATCATGCTTGGTGGAAATGTCGGGTATCAAAATACGGCGGCCGCGGGGCTGATTTCGGCGCCTAATATGTTCTGGTCGATTGGTCCTCAGGTGCTGCTATCGATATTCGATGCCGGTCGTCGCGAGGCAATTGTTCAGCGGGCTCAAGCGAAGACAGGCGAAGCTGTTGCCCAATATCGCGGAACGGTTTTGCAAGCGGTGAGAGAGGTGGAAGATAACCTGGTCGTGTTGCGTATGCTGAGGGATGAGCAGCAAGCCGAGGGGGCTGCTGTTGCTTCTGCCTCGCATACCTTTGATCTGGCCATGAATCGCTACCGGGAGGGGGCTGTCAATTATCTCGAGGTTGTCGATGCTGAGGCTGCGAAGCTACGGACGCAACGTGCGGCGCTCGGTCTGACGACGCGCGGCTTGCTGGCTACCGTAGGATTGATTCGTGCATTGGGTGGGGGCTGGACCGACGAGGTCGTGAAAACCCAGCCTTGAGATGGACGTTGCCAGGAGGATTGGGAATGCCCCGGATTTTGACGATTGAGGATGATGAAATAACCGCTCGAGAGATAGTGTCCGAGCTGGATTCTCATGGTTATGCCGTCGAATGGGTGGCATCTGGAGAGGATGGCTTGTGTAAAGCACTCACCGGCGAGTTCGATGCCATAACGTTGGATCGTATGCTGCCGGATTGTGACGGACTAAATATCGTTACGCGTTTGCGCCAAGAAGGAAGGGATATGCCGATCCTTATGATCAGCGCCCTGAGCGACGTAGATGAGCGGGTTCGCGGGTTGCGCGCGGGGGGGGATGATTACCTGACGAAACCATTTTCTCCGAGTGAAATGGTTGCCCGTCTTGAGGTATTGTTGCGTCGGAACCGCAGCGTATTGCAACAGACCTTGCTGAAGGTGGGCGATCTGGAACTGAATCTCCTGTCACGAAGCGCCCGTAGAGCTGGGCAGGATTTAAGGCTATCGCCCACCCAATTCCGCCTGCTTGAGTTTTTCATGCGCAATGCAGGCCAAGTGGTTACTCGTTCCATGTTATTTGAGGCACTGTGGGGCTATTCCTTTGATCCGGGTACCAATGTGATCGATGTGCACGTCAATCATTTGCGAAAAAAAGTAGAACAGCCGGGGACTTCTCCGTTATTTCAGACGATTCGTGGTACGGGATATGTCTTCGGTCAAACTGAGTGACTCCTGGCGAACGACGACTTTTCGCCTTGTCCTGTTGTATGGCTTCGCATTTGGGTTGAGTGTCATCGCGTTGGTGACGCTGATTTATTTTCATACCGCGCGCTATATCAATCAGCAAATTGATCAAGTATTGCAGGCGGAGTCACATAGCTGCCACGTTATTCCTTCGCCTGAAGTGCCTCGTTTTATCGCCAGCGCGCTCAAGCTGGATGTCCGAAAAATCGAGATATTTGGTCTTTTCTCTCCCCAGGGAGAGTATCTCTCGGGCAATGCCCGCCACCTGCCAGGAGGAATGGTTTGGGATGGCAGACCGCGATCCATTCGCGTCGATCAGCGCGTTATCGGGAAGGCAGGCGAGACATCCATTCGTGCCCTTGTGACCATTTTGCCGGACCAAAACATTCTGCTGGTTGGCAGGGAAGAACGTCAGATCGGCGAGATACGTAATATCCTTTTGGAGGCGCTGGCGGGAGCTGCTGGGATTATCGTGTTGGTTACCCTTGCTGGAGTCAGGCTCAGCGTAGTGCCGATTCGGCGTATTCGTGAGGTGCAGGCGATCAGTGAAGCTGTGCGTGACGGCGAAATTGGGCGTCGTTTCCCTGTTTCGCATCGTAACGATGAGCTTGATATGTTGGCACGGATTGTCAATGAAATGCTGGACGATACCGAGCATCGTATGCGCGATATCAAGGGCACTTCCGATAGCATTGCGCATAATCTCCGCACGCCGCTAACCCGTTTGCGGGCACTCCTGAATCGATTGACGCATTTGACCGAGGGAACCGGGGCCAATACAGTTGTGTTACAAGCAACCGAAGAGGTTGATCAGTTGCTTTCTCGTTTTCGTGCCTTGCTAAGGGTTTCTGAAATTTCTGGCACCATGCGCCAGGAAGCCTTTGGTGAGGTCGATCTAGCTTCGATCTTGAAGAACATTCACGACGCATATGCGCCGGTCGCAGAGGAGCGGGATATCGAGCTGGCGTTGGAGTTGCCTTCGATTTCTGTTGGCAAAGTACTCGGAGACGCCTCCCTGTTGTTCGAGGCGCTATTGAATCTCGTGGATAATGCAATCAAGTTTGCCCCGGATGCTGGGCGAGTGTGCTTATCACTGGCGGCGGGGCCTGTTATTTCCGTCGAGGACAACGGTCCCGGTATTTCTCCTGATGAAATCCACCTGATCACGCAGCCCTTTTATCGTGGAGGGGCTGGACGCTCGGTTCCCGGGAGCGGTGTTGGCCTGAGCATTGTGGCGGCCATTGCCAGTCTGCATGGGTTCGACTTTGAGCTAACGTCTGTGCCGGGAAGGACGAAAGCGACGCTTTATTGTTTCAAGCGATAAAAGTGCTGTGGAGCAAAGGCTGGCGATTTCAACCCAGTATCAGGTTGTCTCGATGAATCAGTTCCGGTTCGTCGACGTAGCCAAGGATTTCCTCGATCTCAGCAGTGGTTTTGTGGGCAATCAGGCGCGCTTCCCCGCTACCATAGTTGGCAAGGCCTCGTGCGATTTCCTGGTTTTCGGGGGAGAGGCATGCCACTGCGGCGCCGCGTTCAAATTCGCCTTCAACAGACGTAACCCCAATGGGAAGCAAGCTCTTTCCCATTTTCAAGGCTTCAACGGCACCAGCATCGAGAATCAGACGTCCCGCTAACTGCAGGTGATCGGCTAGCCATTGCTTGCGGGCTGCGAGTGGCTGAGTTTGTGAAATCAACAGGGTGCCTACAGCTTCACCTGCTGCCAGGCGGATGATTGGATCGGTCTCACGGCCGCTGGCAATGGCGGTGTGGGCGCCGCTACGGGCGGCGCGCTTGGCAGCGATGACCTTGGTGATCATGCCGCCAGTGCCGACTTGGCTTCCGGCACCGCCAGCCATGGCTTCCAATGATGCGTCACCAGCTGCAGCTTCCTGAATCAGCGTTGCGTCCGGATCCTTGCGCGGATCGGCAGTGTAAAGGCCTTTCTGGTCGGTCAGGATGATCAGTGCATCGGCTTCGATTAGGTTGGCAACCAGGGCGCCGAGGGTGTCGTTGTCACCGAACTTGATCTCGTCAGTCACAACGGTGTCGTTTTCGTTGATGATGGGTACGACGCCAAGTTCGAGCAGGGTGGTTAGCGTTGAGCGGGCATTGAGGTAGCGCTTACGGTCCGCGAGGTCATCGTGGGTAAGCAGAAGCTGTGCTGTACGTAAGCCGTGTTTGCTAAAGGCTGCCTCGTAGGCTTCGACCAGTCCTGCCTGGCCGACGGCGGCTGCGGCCTGTTTTTCATGAACGGTTTTCGGGCGGCGCCCCCAGCCTAGGCGTTGTACGCCGCAGGCGACTGCTCCCGACGAAACGAGCGTAATTTGACGACCTTGTGTACGCAAGGCGGCGATCTGCCGGGCCCAGTCGTTAATGGCATCGAGGTCGAGGCCTGTCCCGTTATTGGTTACCAGTGCCGATCCGACTTTGACGACTAGGCGTTTGGCGTTGGCGAGGCGGGTCTGGCTCATGCTTCTTCCGCCGTCCCTTCTTCATTCTCGTCGTCGGCAACCTCCGGGACGGCCATCTGTTCGAGGGCTTCCTGGATGGCGTAGATCAAGGGTTTGGTCCCTTCGCCATTGATTGCGGCGATCGGGAAAACCGGGCCGTCATACTTTGTGGCTTTCTTGTAGGCCTTGAGGAAATCCTTGATCGCTTTTTCGCGATCCTCTTCCGGGATCAGATCGAGCTTGTTGAGAATCAGCCAACGGGGCTTGTTAGCTAATTCAGGGTCGTGCTTGACCAGTTCGCCAACGATCGCTTTCGCGTCACGTACCGCGTCGGCATCGGGATCGATTGGGGCGATGTCGACGAGGTGGAGCAGGATACGCGTGCGCTGCAGGTGCTTGAGGAAGCGTATGCCGAGGCCGGCACCATCGGCGGCGCCTTCGATCAGGCCCGGCACGTCGGCGACGACGAAGCTTTTTTCGGCGCCGACGCGGACGACGCCGAGATTGGGGTGCAGCGTGGTGAACGGGTAGTCGGCCACCTTCGGGCGGGCGGCGGAGATGGCGCGGATCAGCGTACTTTTGCCGGCATTGGGGAGGCCGAGCAGGCCGACATCGGCGAGAACGCGCAATTCCAGGCCAAGTTCGTGTTCCTCGCCCTGTTCGCCCTTGGTACATTGGCGTGGCGCACGGTTGGTTGAAGACTTGAAGTGGATGTTACCGAGCCCGCCTTTGCCGCCTTTGGCGATCAGAACTTTTTGGTCGTGTTCCGCGAGGTCGGCCAGTACTTCGCCTGTGTTGAGGTCAGTGACCACGGTACCGACCGGCATGCGCAGGACGATATCCTCACCACCGGCGCCGTAGCAGTCGGCGCTGCCGCCATTCTCGCCGCGTTGGCCGAGGAATTTACGGGTATATCGGTAATCGACCAGGGTGTTGATGTTACGGTCGGCAATGACGTAGACGCTGCCGCCCTTGCCTCCGTCGCCGCCATTGGGACCGCCCATCGGGATGTATTTTTCACGGCGGAACGTGGCGATGCCGTTGCCCCCGTCGCCGGCTTTTACGTAAATCTTGGCTTCGTCGATGAATTTCATGCTGTTTCTCTCATGCCCGGCCGGGGCGTTGTGTTCCTTATTGGCTTGGGCTCTCGGCGAAAGTTCAGGCCAATAAAGAAAAAAGCCCTATCCATGGCGGATAGGGCTTCTTCGGTTTCCGCCTGGCCGATTTATTCGGCGGCCGGAACGATCGAAACCGTGCGGCGCTTCTTTTCGCCCTTGACGGTAAACTGGATCACGCCGTCCTTTAGTGCGAACAGGGTGTGATCTTTACCACAGCCGACGTTTTCGCCCGGGTGGAATTCGGTGCCGCGCTGACGAACGATGATGTTGCCAGCTAGAACGAATTGACCGCCGTAGCGCTTGACGCCCAGTCGTTGGGCTTGTGAGTCGCGGCCGTTACGTGAACTACCGCCTGCCTTTTTGTGTGCCATGTTTTAGCTCCTTGTCTGAACTTAGGCAGCGATCGTGTCGATGCGCAGTTCGGTGTAGTTCTGACGATGGCCTTGACGCTTCTGGTAGTGCTTACGACGACGCATCTTGAAGATCTTGACCTTGTCGTGGCGGCCGTGGGAAACCACGGTGCACTTGACGGTGGCGCCAGCAAGGAAGGGGGCGCCGATCTTCACGGACTCGCCTTCGCCTACCATGAGGATCTGGTCGAGAGTGACTTCTGCGCCAACGTCTGCCGGTATCTGTTCTACTTTAAGTTTTTGACCAGCGGAAACGCGATACTGCTTGCCGCCGGTTTTTATGACCGCATACATGGGTTGGACTCCGAAAATAAACCAAAGGGTGCTACAAAGAACCGCGCATTATACGGAGAAATGCCGATAAGTCAAAGGTTTTTCAATGGCTTATGGTAGACTTACCGCCTTTCGCAAAGGAGCTGTTCATGGCTGAAATCACCACGGCCTCGGGCCTGATTTATGAAGATACTGTCGAAGGCTCGGGCGCTGTCGCCAAGGCCGGCGATTTCGTGACGGTGCATTACACCGGCTGGCTGACCAATGGCAGCAAGTTCGATTCGAGCAAGGACCGTAATGACCCGTTCCAGTTTCCGCTCGGCCAGCGCCATGTGATCTCCGGTTGGGACGAAGGCGTGCAGGGCATGAAGATTGGCGGCACGCGCAAACTGACCATTCCGCCGCAACTCGGCTATGGTGCGCGCGGTGCGGGTGGTGTCATTCCGCCGAACGCCACGCTGGTCTTCGAGGTTGAACTGCTCGATCTGCAATGAGCGTTGCCGACGATCCTTGGGCGAAGTGGCGCAAGCCCGACGCCCCGGCTGAGGCTCCTGCAGCAGCGAAGCCTGCCGCCGAGCCGCAGCCCGCCGTTGCTCCGGAAAAGCCTGTGAAACTTCCGGCTTCCCCCGATGCCGATGTGCCGGTCAAGGCTGAAGGTACCCTCCGCATCAGCAAGGCGGCGAGTGCGCGCGAATCAGGTGAGAAATCTGCTCGCAAGCCGCTGCGCGGCGGTCCGCCGCGCGTTCGCCAGACCTTGCAGGAAAAGCAGGAGGCCGAGGCAAAAGCCAAGGCCGTTCGCGCGCCGCGCAGCGAAAAAGTGCGCGACGATGTGCGCTCGAAGCCTCCGGGCAAACCGCATCGCGACGCCCGCACGGCGTCGCGGGATGGGGCGAAATCATCCGGGCGTTCAGCTGAGCGCACGAATGAAAATCCCTGGGGCAAGG
>JAGWUW010000160.1 GCA_028868235.1 Betaproteobacteria bacterium
GCCGAGAACAGGCTGGAGCCGAGCAGCCAGATCGGCACCTCGGTGCCGGCGCCGGGCACGGCAACGACTTGCTGGTCCGGCTGGCGGGGGCCGAGCAGGCGCTGCAGTTCGGCGACGTCGCGCGGGAAATCAGCCTCGGTTTCGACGCGGTCGCGGCGCAGGGCGCGCATGGTCAGGCCATCGGTGCCCGGAGCGCGGCCGAGGCCGAGGTCGATGCGGCCGGGGTAGAGTTCGGCCAGCGTGCCAAAGGCTTCGGCAACGACCAGCGGCGCGTGGTTGGGCAGCATGATGCCGCCGGAACCGACCCGGATGCGCTGGGTATTGCCGGCGATATGGCCGACCAGCACGGCGGTGGCCGAGCTGGCGATGCCCGGCATGTTGTGGTGCTCGGCCAGCCAGTAGCGGGCGTAGCCGAGCGCTTCGACGTGGTGGGCGGTGCGCAGCGAGATGGCCAGGGCGCCGGCCACTGTGCCGCCTTCGCGGATGGCGACGAGGTCGAGCATCGAGAGCTTGAGGTTGGCGAGCGGGTTCATGCGCTTTCCTTTGGTGTGATGAGCGCCGGGTTGCGCCGGCTGGCCGCCCAGCCGAGCAGCGAGAGCAGGGCGAGGCCGCCGCCGATGAGCAGGATGCCAGCGATTTCAGTGCCCTTGAAGGATTCGCCGAAGGTGAGACGCGACGACAGGATGGCGACGACCGGCGTGCCGAGCACCGACAGGCTGGCTTCCCAGGCCGGCACGCGGTCAAGGATGTAGATCCACAACCACCAGCACATCGCCGTACTGGCTACCGACATGAAGAGCAGGATGCCGGCGTAGGCGGGCGTCCAGTGCGTGGCCGGCTCGGGGACGACGAGGGCGATCAGGATGAGAGGCACGGCGCCGAGGATCATCTGCCAGGCAGTGAGCGTCAGCAGGTCGACCGGCGTGACGGCACGCAGGCGCTTGATCAGGATGGTGCCACTGGCCCAGCACAAGGCCGCCATCAGGCCGAGAAACTTGCTGAACAGGCTGGCGTGCATGTCCCACGGTTCGATGATGAGCAGCAGGCCGGTCAGCGTGCTGGCGGCGGCCAGCCATTGCTTGCCGCGCACCCGTTCGCCGAGCAGCGGCCAGGCGAGCAGCAGGGTCCAGATCGGCATGGTGAAGATGAGGACTGCCGTCTTGCCGGGGCCCCCTTCGACCAGCGCCCAGGTCTGGAAGAACATGAAGCCGGCGACCTGGGTGAAGCCGATGCCGATGGTCTGAACGGGGGCGACCAGCGTCAGTCGGCGCCCGGTGAGCTTGAGTGCGACGAGCAGCGACAGTGCGCCGCCGACGCAGCGTTCAGCGGCGAAAGTGAAGGGCGGCGCGTAGGCCAGGCCCTGCTTGGCGAGCACCCAGGTGTAGCCCCAGGTCAGGGACAGGACGGCGAGGGCGATGGCCGGCAACCAGCGGCGGTATGCGTTCATGTTGTTCTCTGTTGGCCGCGCCCGGTTTTTCCGGTGCGCGGCCTGGGGTTGGGGTTTTTGTTTTTAGGCGGCGAGCGTCGGGTAGTCGGTGTAACCCTCGGCGCCCCCTCCATAGAGCTTGTCGGCACGCAATTCGTTCAACGGCGCATTCTCGCGCAGACGGCGGACGAGGTCGGGGTTGCTGATGAACGGGCGGCCGTAGGCGACCAGGTCGGCTAGGTGGTCGCTGATGGCCTGCTTGCCCAGTTCCTTGGTATAGCCGTTGTTGACCATCCAGGCGCCGGGGAAGCGGCTGCGCAGCGCGGCATAGTCAAAGGCAGGAACGCCTTCCGGCTCGCGGGCACCGCCGGTTTCGCCCTCGATCATGTGCAGGTAGGCCAGACCAAGCGGGGCCAGCTGCTCGACGACGTAGCCGTAGGTGGCCTGCGGGCTGCTGTCGCGCGGCGCGGTGAAGGTGGTCAGCGGACTGAGGCGGATGCCGGTGCGGCCGGCGCCGATTTCGGCGATGACGGCATGAGTGACTTCCAGCAGCAGGCGGGCGCGGTTTGCGATACTGCCGCCGTATGGGCCGCTGCGGTCATTGACGCTGTCGCGCAGGAACTGCTCGATCAGGTAAGTGTTGGCAGCGTGGATTTCGACGCCGTCGAAGCCGGCGGTAATCGCATTGCGGGCGGCGCGGCGGTAGTCGTCGATCAGTGCCGGGATTTCATCGTCGTGCAGGGCGCGCGGCTTGGAAACTGGGATGAAGCCTTCTCGGGTGAAGGTCGAGGCATCGGCCGCCTTGTCGGTAGATGATACCGGTACTTCACCGTCCGGTAGCAGGGAGAGGTGGGAGATGCGTCCGACGTGCCAGAGTTGCAGCACGATCTTGCCGCCTTCGGCATGGACGGCCTTGGTCACGGCCTGCCAGGCGGCGACCTGTTCAGCGGACCAGATTCCCGGGGTGTCGAGATAGCCTTGGGCGGTCGGGCTGATCGGGCTGGCCTCGGCGACAATCAGGCCAGCTGTGGCGCGCTGGCGGTAGTACTCGACGGTGAGCGGACCGGGTTTGTTGCCTTCGATGGCACGGTTGCGCGTCAGCGGGGCCATGACGATGCGGTTGGCAAGAGTGATGTCGCCTATCTTGATCGGATCGAACAGGGTATTCATGCACTTCTCCTTGATGGGTGTTGGAACTTGGGGTGGCTTGATTAGACCGGTCGTCTAGTGGTTGGGGTCAAAAAATGGCCGCTGCGTCAGCGGCCGCCGTTGGGGTTGTATCGCTCAGGGGGACAGCAGCTTGCGGGTGAAGTCCATCGCGTTCTCCACGGCCACGGTGTCGCGGTGCAGCTTGCCGAGCAGGCTGGCCCCCAGCCACATCTGGTAAAGGGTCAGGGCGGTCGACTTCGCTTCCAGCGCCTTGATCGAGCCGTCGGCGATGCCGGCTTCGATGATGCGGGCGATGCGCTGCACGATCTGGTCGGTGCCGTCGCGCAGCGTGATGCGCATGGCGTCGGACAGGTCGGCCACTTCGCCGGCCAGCTTGACGACCAGGCATTTTTGCTCGGCACAGGCATCGCGCTGCTTGACCAGCCAGCGCTGCCAGTAGCGCATCAGGCGCTCGTGTCCGGAGGTGGCTTCGGTGCTAAACAGTTCGTCGAGATCGGCCAGGTAGTGGTCGAAATACTCCTGCAACAGGGCCTGACCATACTGCTCCTTGGATTCGAAGTAGTGATAGAAGGAACCCTTGGGCACGCCGGCCGAAGTCAGGATTTCAGTCAATCCGACGCTCGCGAAGCCTTTCCCCGCGATGATGCGGTGGCCGGTTTCTAGGATGTGCTGACGGGTATCGTGACGTGCATTCATGCAAAGCAGTTTAGGGTAAATTAGACCGGTCGTCTAGTAAAGTTTCAGAAATTATTTCCGGTGGTTTTTTCCCGCAATCCCCGGCGTGACTTTTCTCACGGTAGATTTTTGTGTGTTTCGCTAGCATCTTCGACATACCAATAATTCGAAAGGCAGGTTGGAGATGTCTGTATCGATCGAAGTCAGAAACCCCAATGGCGGCTGGTTTCAGCTAGTGGATGGCGTGAAGGAAAAAGGAGAACTGGTCGAGGAATGGATTGATCTCGCCCACGAGCTCTATCCGGCCAGCGAGGTCCGTGTTGTGGAGGTGCCGGAGCTGTCCAAGACAGCCTGTCACTGAGCCACAAGCGCCCCAAAAAGAAACCCCGGTCTCCGCAAGGAGCAACCGGGGTTTTTATTGGGGATAGTGCGTTCAGGTCTTACTGCCAGCTAACCAAGCCGTAGTTTTTCTTGCCGCGGCGCAGGATGGTGAAGCGGCCGTAGAGGCGCTCGTTGCCAGCGATCTGGTGATCCAGCGCCTCAGCCTTGGCGCCGTTGATGGCGACACTACCGCCCTGGATAAAACTGCGGGCTTCCGATTTCGACTTGGCAAGGCCAGCGGCGACGATGGCGTCGATCAGGCTACCGTCGGCGGCATCCAGTGTGACACCCGGCATACCATCCTGGGCTAGCTGTTCGAGGTCATTTTCGGTGAGATCGCTAAGTTGGCCTGAGAAAAGGGCTTCGGTGATGCGCCGGGCAGCCATCAGCGCGACTTCGCCGTGCACCAGGCGGGTGGCTTCCTCGGCCAGAATGCGCTGGGCTTCCGGCTTGGTGCCGCTGGCCTTGTCAGTGGCTTCGATCTCGGCAATACGCGTCAGCGGCAGGAAGGTGAAGAACTTCAGGAACTTGTAGACATCGGCATCCGAGGTGTTCAGCCAGAACTGGTAGAAGGCGTACGGCGAGGTCTTCTTTGGGTCGAGCCAAACGGCTCCGGATTCTGTCTTGCCGAACTTGGTGCCGTCAGCCTTGGTGATCAGCGGCACGGTCATGCCGTACACTTGATGGTGGTGCAGACGGCGCGTCAGGTCGGTGCCGGCGACGATATTGCCCCACTGATCGGAACCGCCGACCTGCAGCACGCAGCCGTGGCGCTTATACAGCTCGGCGAAATCGTAGCCCTGGAGCAGGCTGTAGGAGAACTCGGTGTAGGAGATGCCTTGGTCTTCGCGCACCAGGCGCTGCTGCACCGACTCCTTCTTGATCATGGCATTGACCGAGAAGTGCTTGCCGATGTCGCGCATGAACTCCAGGCAGTTCATGCCGCCGAACCAATCGTAGTTATTGGCCATGATGGCCGGATTGGTCCCGTCGAATTGGAGGAAGGGTTCGACCTGGCCGCGGATCTTATCTACCCAGGTGGCGATCACGTCCGGCGTATTCAGCTTGCGCTCGGTAGCCTTGAAGCTCGGATCGCCGATCATGCCGGTGGCGCCGCCGACCAGCGCGATAGGTTTGTGGCCGGCTTCCTGGAATCGCTTGAGGATGAGCACCGGCACCAAGTGACCGAGGTGCAGGCTGTCCGCCGTCGGATCGAAGCCGCAATAAAGCGTCACCGACTCCTTGCCCAGCAGTTGGTCGAGCGTTTCGGCGTCGGTCAGCTGGGCGATCAGGCCGCGATCATGCAGATCCTGAAGCAGGGGGGACTGGTACATTGCATTTTCTCCACGGAACAGGCACCGGCCTGGTGCTAAAAATTCGAACCGGCAATTTTAGCAGAGCACGGAGCCTGCTGCCGGTAGTCGATCCGGAGATTCAACGTGTTGAGAGTTTTCTGGGGATGCCGGATTGAGGACATGTCCGAGTAGGCGCAAGTCTTGTTGTCGGAGGTCAACACCAGGCGACCAAATCCGGTGATAGGATGAACCAAGGCCCGGAGCGTACGACTACGCTTGACGAATGAGGCTGAGTAGATAGGCGCTTGGTAACGGATTTCAACCTGCGACGGTCGTAGAACGTCGATTTTTCGGAGGTGGAAAGCGTTGAAGTCGCATAAGATAAGCAAGCCTGACCGCTTCTGGCTCTATCTATTGATTGCAGCCAATCTGGTAGTGTTTCTGTCTATCGTGCTCTACCTGAATCAGGCCTATCGCGCAGCCGAGGACGAGGCCCGAAGAGGGGTCTCGAATCTGGTGAGTTTGGTTCGTTGGGAACTGGATGCGATGGTTGGCGAGATCGATATGGCCCTGCGTGCCCTGTCGGAGGAACCAGTCAGCGACCAGGCTTCGGAAGCGCGCCGCTTGAAACTTATCAACCGAGTAGCGCAGGACGATCCAGAGTTTCGCACTCTGGTTGTTATCGATGCCAATGGCCAGTTCGTCGGAGGAAAATTGGCCGCCGATGGTAAACCGTTCAATGTTGTTGGGCGCGATTATTTCAACTATCTCAGGGAAAAGCCGGAAACCGGGATGCTGGTGGCTGGTCCGATCGCCGGACGTTCGAACGGAAAGTTATCTCTCGTTTTTGCGCGGCGCCTGAATCGCCCAGGGGGTGAGTTTGGCGGGATCGTACTTTCCGGTTATGCCGTGGAACGCTTCGTTGAGTCATTTCGGAAACTAGATCTGAAGTCATTCAATGCCATTACCCTGTTCAAGGCAGACCGAACAATGCTGGTCTTTCATCCGGAAAACTCCCGGTTTGGGCCGGGCAAGGATATTCCGGTCGAAATCGCTGCCGCACTCGATGTACATCCCGACAAGGGCGTGATCGATCGCATGGGCGACGGTACGGCGAGCAACCCCCGGCGGCTTGCCGCTTACGAACGTACTTCGGATCAGCGTTTTTACGTTGCGGCATCGATTCGCCTGGAGCAGGTTTTTGGTGGCGTGTATCGGCAAATGATCGCCTTGCTGAGCGTGATGGCCTTGATTCTTGCTCTTTCCGTGTATTTCGCACTGCGGACTTTACGTGCCGAGGCCCGGTTGCATGAATACCGGCATCACCTGGAGGCCATGGTTGATGCGCGTACGGAGGCGTTAACTGTGGCTAAGGACGCTGCCGAGGCGGCTGACCGGGCAAAGCGGATTTTTCTTGCCAACATAAGCCATGAACTGCGCACGCCCATGAACAGCATCATGGGGTTCACAGAGATCGTCAAACGGCATCTTTCCGATCCGCGGGATAGGGAGTATCTGAACACGGTACTGGGTTCGGCCAAGGCGTTGCTGAATTTGA
>JAGWUW010000161.1 GCA_028868235.1 Betaproteobacteria bacterium
GTCGAATCGGTCCGGACTCAGCTTGTGTGGCTAACACGACGCAAAGCAATGCCACCGTCAAAAAATAGTTCTTCCAGGTTGAAATCATGCTGTCTCCTCGATTATTGATTTATGGGAGACGCAGTCTATGTCGCGTGATTTATGCCACGTTGTCATCCAGACGACATTCGAAGGCATTTGGTGGCTCTGCTAAAATCACCTTTTGCCGATACGGACCCGACACCGTGACCCCGCTGCTCCTCTCCGCCTACACCGCCACGACCTGTCTCGGACGTGGCCTTGATGCCACGCGCTCAGCTTTGCGCGAGGGACGTACCGGGCTGGCACCATGCGCATTCGAGACAGTACGGCTCGACACCTGGGTCGGCGAAGCACTGGCGGTTGATGCCGAAATCCTACCGACAGCACTGGCGCAATACGACTGCCGCAACAATCGCCTGACGCAGATGGGCCTGCAGACAGACGGCTTCGCCGATTGTGTACGCGAAGCCATTGCCCGCTACGGCAGGGCGCGGGTCGGCGTCTTCCTAGGCACCAGCACGGCCGGTATCCTTCAGACCGAACTCGCCTACCGCCACCGCGACCCTGCCACTGGTGCGCTGCCCGACAACTTCCACTACCGCACGACGCACAATTCCTTTTCGCTGGCTGAATTTACCCGTGACTACTTCAGGCTGGAAGGCATGGCTATGGCCATTTCGACGGCCTGCTCATCGAGTGCCAAGGTGTTCGCCGCTGCGGCTCGTCAGCTCGAACTGGGTACCATCGACGCAGCCATCGTCGGCGGTGTCGATACGCTATGTTTGACCACTCTGTATGGCTTCGCCTCGCTGCAACTGACTTCTACCCAGCCGTGCCGCCCCTACGACGCCGAACGCAACGGTATCTCAATCGGCGAGGGCGCTGCTTTTGCGCTGCTTGAACGGACCCATCAACCGGCTTCCGGATCCGTGCTGCTGCTCGGTACCGGCGAATCAAGCGACGCCTACCACATGTCCTCACCGCATCCGGAAGGACTGGGCGCCAAGCTGGCCATGGAGGCGGCGCTACGCTCTGCTGGCCTAAACACAGCCGACATCGACTACATCAACCTGCATGGCACCTCGACGCCTGCCAACGATGCCGCCGAGGGCAAAGCCGTCGCTGCGTTATTCGGCAATCGCGTACCCTGCAGTTCGACCAAGGGTGCCACCGGCCACACACTGGGCGCGGCCGGTGCCGTTGAAGCTGTCATCTGTGCGCTGACACTGACTGACGGCTTCCTGCCAGGCAGTCCGGGTACGCAAAACCTCGATCCGGCCATCCCGATCAATTACCTGAAGCAAGGCAAACCCGGTACCGTGCGCCATGCCCTGACCAATTCCTTTGGCTTTGGCGGCAGCAACTGCAGCCTGATCCTCGGAGTCGCCTCATGAGCAAGCCATTGACCGCATGGATTGAAGGCATCGGTTTCCTGGCCCCAGGTCTACCCGATTGGCCAACCGCCCGCGCCGTAATGCGCGGTGATCAGGCCTACGAAAATGCGCCCTCGGTACTGCCTGCCCCAACCATCCTGCCGCCAGCCGAACGTCGCCGCGCCAGCCGTGTCGTCAAGCTCACCCTAGCGCTCGGCCTTGAAGCCGCTGCCCATGCCGGGACCGAAGTCGCCCAGTTGGCCACGGTCTTTTCCGCCTCAGGTGCCGACGGCCACAACTGCCACGCCCTGTGTGAGCAGTTGGCCGGTGAAGATCGCCAGATTTCGCCGACCCGCTTCCACAATTCGGTGCATAACGCCGCCGCCGGTTACTGGGGGATCGCCACCGGTTCCATGGCACCATGTCAGGTCATCTGCGCCTACGACGCCAGCTTTGGCGCCGGCTTGCTTGATGCGCTCGGCCAGGTCGTCCTCGACCGGCAAACCACCTTGTTGATCGCCTACGACAGCGAATACCCGGAACCACTGTTTGCCAAGCGCCCGGTTCCTGACGTCGCCGGGGTCGGGCTGCTCCTGACGCCGGAACGTACGGAACGGTCGTTAGCCCAGCTCACCGTCACCCCGAGCACGGACAATGCCGCAACCCTTTCTGAACCTGCACTGGAAAACCTACGCACCGCTATTCCGGCGCTTCGTGCTCTACCGTTGCTGCGCAAACTGGCGCTAGGTGAAGGCGGTGATGTGTGTCTCGATTACCTGCCGCCAATGCAACTGAGCATCACCATCCAGCCGTGTTAGGCCACGCCTGGATTGCCGCCCACATCCCGCACCAGGGCTGCATGTGCCTGCTCGATTCGGTACGTGAATGGTCGGCCGATGCCATCCTCTGCACGGCAAGCAGCCACACCGATCCGACCAATCCGCTGCGCGCCAATAACCGCCTCGGTGCCACCAACGGCATCGAATACGCGGCCCAAGCCATGGCTATCCACGGTGCGCTGCTCGCTGGCAATGACGACCAGCCGCGCCAAGGCTACCTGACCAGCGTGCGTGGTGTAGCGTTGCACGCCACCCGCCTTGATGACCTGCCAGGCCAATTGCTGATACGTGCCGAGCGCCTGTCCGGCGACGCCAACAACATCCTCTACCAATTTTCTGTCAGCCACGCCGAGCGCTGCCTGCTCGAAGGCCGTGCCGCCGTGGTTCTTGACGCCAGCGTCCTGAGCAAGGAACAGCCATGAAACGCGCCCTCGTCACCGGTGGCAGCGGCGGCATCGGTGCCGCCATCTGTCGGCGCCTCGCTGCCGACGGTCACCATGTCATCGTCCACGCCAACCGGAGCTTGGCCAAGGCCGAAGCTGTCGTCGCTGCCATTCTGGAAACCGGCGGCGCCGCCGAGGCTGTCGCCTTCGACGTCACCGACCGCACCACCACGGCAGCCGCGATGGAAAAACTGCTCGCCGCCGGTGCCATCCAGATCCTGGTAAACAACGCCGGCATTCACGCCGATGCCGTCTTCCCCGGCATGTCCGGAGAGCAATGGGATTCGGTCATCGCCGTATCGCTGAACGGTTTCTACAACGTCACCCAACCGCTGACCATGCCGATGATCCGTACCCGCTGGGGCCGCATCGTCACCATTTCGTCAATTGCCGGCATCACCGGCAATCGCGGCCAAGTCAATTACTCGGCAGCCAAGGGCGCGCTACACGCGGCCAGCAAATCACTGGCGCTAGAACTGGCCAGCCGGGGTATCACGGTCAACGCCGTGGCACCCGGTATCATCGCCACCGACATGATCGAGGGTGCATTCGACACCAATGCCATCAAGCACCTCGTCCCGATGAAACGCGCCGGCAAACCGGAAGAAGTCGCCGACCTCGTCGCCTTTCTCACCTCGGACAACGCTGCCTACATCTCTGGGCAGGTAATTTCGATCAACGGAGGGATGATCTGACAATCGATACATGCCCATCCCAGGCAGCTCTTCCAGAGGCGACACCGCAGCACGCCCCCGGCGTAGCTCGCCAACTGCCTTGCCGCATACTCATCGCTCAACCTTGTGGATGACCCGGCCCTGCTTACTATGGCATTCTGTTAGCAAAGCCCGCCACACCAAGGAACATCAGATGCATAGCAGTCGATCAGGCAAGTGGATGTTGGGAGCATTCATTTCCTTGTTTCTGTTCAATGTCGACGCCGCTCCACCCAAGCTCCTGGGCCTCGACGACATGTCCTGCGCTGCCTGGATCAGCACGAAAGACAACCCGGACGAACGCCGCCTTTATCTGGCCTGGGCCCGTGGTTTTCTCAGCGGACACAACTATGCCAATCAGCGCCAGCAGGTGACCGACGTTTCCAACGGAACGATCGAGCTCTATGTCGACCGTTTCTGCCGGACAAATCCCAAAGCATCGTTTGCCGATGCTCTGTATCGAATGAGCGACGAATTTTCCGGGCGGGGAACGCCCCTGTCCAAATAACGACCGAATCCAGCCTATTGGCTCAAGGAGACCATCATGAGCAAAAAAAACCCCATGAATTTGCATGAAGCAGCACTATCCCTAGCCAATTCGGCGGATACAGTGCATGACATCGAGGTTGCCCTGGCTCATGCCATCGAACACGGTGAGTTGCATGCCAACGTGAAACGCTGGGCGACCGAGCAGTGGGAAGGCCGGCAATTGCCGGGCAATATCAACCGCCTGGAAACCTTCATCGAAGGTGGCGAACTCGACGCCTGGCAAAAGCGCCGCCAGGCGGCCTGATTTCTAGGAGGAAACTAAGCGGGCAAGGGCAGCGGCAATTTCCGCCTCGCTGGTCGGCCGGACCAGGCGCTCAGATTCCTGGCCATCGCGCAGGAAAATCAGCGTCGGCCAAAGTTTGACTCGATAGCTGCGCCCCAATCGGCGCCCAGGGCCATCCTCAACCTTGATATGCCTTAACATGGGATAGCTTGCCATTGCCGCCACGATGGCCGGTTGCGCACCCTGGCAGTGGCCGCACCAGTTAGCGCCAAATTCGATCAGGGCCAAACCAGGTAGGGTGTCGATTTCCTCCTGCGAGGGAGCTGCTTCAGCATAAGTCGGAACGTAGGCCATGCACTTCTCCTTAAGCCATACGCAGGATCAGTGCTTTCAACTGGGCCAGCTTGGGTGCCACCATTGGCACGGTGAGCATCGTACTGGCCACCGCCATTAGCAACAGGGCGGTGAAGGTCTCGCTGGTAATAATCTGCTTATCCAGCAGGATGTTGGCGAAGATGATCATGATCAACGCTTTGGTTTGCAGCAACCAGCCAATGATGCTGGCCTCACCCGGCGCCCATTTCAGGATGCGCCCGGCCAGTCGCACACCGATCAACTTGCCGGCAATCGAGGCCAACAGAAGTAGGGCGGCCGCGATAAAGACAGCAGCTCCGCCAACATTCCAGTTGGTACGCAAGCCGGTGGACAGGAAAAATACCGGCATGATGACGAGTAGAACATGGTGGCGCAGCAAGTCCATTTTTTCCTGGTCGAACCAATCCGCTTCCATGCTCGCTCCGGCCAGGAAGGCGCCGACCATGAAGTGCAGTCCGGACCAGTCGGCCCCGAAAGCCACCAATGCCAGCCAGATCAGGGCGACGAACCAACGATCACGCTCAGCCAAGCGGACCATCACGTGCTGGAAAAGCCAGGCGGCAACGACAAAGGCGAGCAGGAAAGCACCTTGCCGGCCGATACGTTCCCAATCCATCAAAATCAAAGCCAGCACGCCCCAGATAGCGATATCGTCGAGGCTGGCGTAGCGTAGGATGCGCTGACCGATAGGCTGGCGCAGCACTTCCAACTTTTCCATAAGCAGAATCAGAATAGGCAGCGCGGTCACGGCGCAGGCCATGCCAACACCAACGACGAACTGCCAAGTCAGTGCCTTCGCCCCCATCCAGCCATCGAAACCGAGCATTAACACGGCGGCCAGGCAGCCGAATAATAGTGGCGTACCGAGCGCCAGGCCAGCAGTGATACCACTCTCCCGACGATGGGCCCAGGCTTTTTTCAGGTCAAGTTCGATCCCGGCAATCATCACGAACAGCATCACCGCCCACCAAGCAATGCCATTCAGCGACTGGACAACGGCTGGATTGAAAACGAACTGATAATAGTCTGGGAAGACTTTGCCGAGAATGCCAGGGCCCAGCAGGATGCCTGTAATGATCTGGACGACCACCAATGGAGCATAATAATCAGTCCTGCCCAAGCGCCAGATAAGCCAGGGCACGGTGAAAATGATTGTCATCGCGATCAGGAAAACTTCTGTCGTGTTCATGTCGTTTTGCGAGCGGCAGCGGCGGCCTGACGATGATAAATGGCGGCCAGAAGGTCTGTCTGGGTGATGACACCAGCCAACCGCTTTTCCGCATCGACGATGGGCACGACGACCGGATGCGTGTCGGCCGACAGCATGCCGGCCACCTCGCCCAACGAGGTTGTCGTGTTTGCCGTGGCAAAACTCATGCTCATAATCTGGCCCACCACCTCAGGCTTGTTGGAATGGCTGGTCGGCGTTGGCCGTAACAAGCGGCGGATGTTGTCGCCGATACGCAGCCCCTCGTTGGCGTCAACATGGCGCAGGAAATTTTCCAACGTCAGCACGCCGATTACCCGTTGCGCGCGGTCCACCACCGGCACACCGTGCAGGTGGTGCTGCTGCATCAGAGCCCAGGCTTCATTCAGACCGGTGGCAAAGTCGACACTGATTGCAGGCGAGGTCATCACTTCGACGCAGGTCCGTCGCTCATGGCGGCGATGGGCGTGAGCGGTCGCCAGGTCGTAGATACTGACCAGGTCGTCTTCACTGATGTCGAGATAGGTATCGAGTTTTTCAACGGCATACTGCAAGTCGCCATGATTGATACTGTGCTTGGGTTTACGAACCACCGGCTGGCGAACTGGTATGCACTGCGGATAACGCCGGCCGGGAATCAGGTTGTTCACTGCCAGCACAGCAATCAGTGCCGCCATCGCATTGAGCAGCGCGGTAGTCAGCGAGATGCTATGTTGCTGGGCGGCAATGGCGAA
>JAGWUW010000162.1 GCA_028868235.1 Betaproteobacteria bacterium
CAACCAGACAGACTTTTGCGTGCAGCCAGCCGCCCCTGAAGCCGTAGCCGAACCACAACCACAGACCGAACAGGATGGCCAGGATGCCGAGCGGCGTCATGAACTTGTACAACTTACCAGCCATCAACAGCAAACGGTCGCGCTCTGCCACGCTGTCGGCCGGCACCATGGCCAAGTTGACGAAAATGCGCGGCAGGTAGAAGAGGCCAGCAAACCAGGAAATGACCAGCCAAATATGGAGCGTCTTTACGACGAGCATGCGTTTCTCCGGGCAAGGGCCTCGGCGATTCCATCGTCGACGGATGGAAAGGTAAGGCATAGTTTCAATTCGTTCTTCAGGCGCCAGTTGCTGATACGGCGCGATTCACGCATGAAGGACATCTGGATCGGCGACAGTACCTGCTCAGCCTCCACCCTGCTCAGGCGCGGAGCCTTGGGCAAAGCAAAAGCCTCGGCTACCCGGTCAAAATAATCGCCCATCTTCATGTCGGAATCGTCGACCACATTGTAAGCACGATTCGGTAGCCCATGGCGCAACGCGGCGAGGCAGGCAGCTGCCAGATCGTCGGCGTGGATGTGGTTGGTGAACACGTCGTCGCTATCGAGCAGCGCTGGCGTTCCCTTGTGCAAGCGCTCAACCGGCAGCCGGTCAGCGGCGTAGATACCCGGCGCCCGCAGGATGGAAACAGCGACCGCGTTGAATGCGCCCCATGCCCGCAGGCAACGTTCAGCATCAACACGACGGCTAGCACGAGCGCTTTCCGGCTGCAGGCGGCGGGTTTCGTCGATGACGTCACCACCACAATCACCGTAAACCCCCGTCGTGCTTACGTAAACCAAGCTGCGTGGTAGACTTTTGCCCTTGCCCAGGGCGGCCAGCAGGTTGCGGGTACGCGTGTCGCGCGAGCCCGTTCCGGGCGGCGGCGCCAGATGCAGGACGCAGTCGGCCAGACCCGCCAGGCGACTTAGGCTGGCCCGGTCGTCGAGATCGGCCAGCACCGGTGTTGCACCGGCGGCACGCCACTCGGCAGCACGTCCGGCATCGCGTAACAAAGCGTACACGCGAGCATGCCGGACAAGTTGGGAAAGAATGCGGCGGGCGACGTTCCCGCTGCCGACGATCAGGATGTTTTGCACAACGGCATTTTAGCCGAGCAATGAGGGGAACCGATGAGCTATCAAGTCACCGTCCAGCCAAGTGGCCGCCAGTTCGTGGCCGAGGCCGACGAAACCATACTCGACGCTGCACTGCGCCAGGGCCTGACCATGCCTTACGGTTGCAAGGATGGTGCCTGCGGCGCCTGCAAGGGCCACGTTCAGTCCGGCAGCGTGGATCATGGCAAGGCTCAGGCACATGCCTTGAAGGACGAGGAGAAGGCCGCCGGCCTGGCGCTTTACTGCTGCGCCAAGGCCCAGTCCGATCTGGTCATCGAATGCAAGCAGATCATCTCGGGTAGCCAGATCCCAGTCAAGACCCTCCCCTCGCGCATCGAAAAACTGGAGAAACTGGCGCCCGACGTTATCGCGATGCACCTGCGCCTGCCGGCTAGCGAACGCCTACAATTTCTCGCCGGCCAATACATCGACATCCTGCTCAAGGACGGCAAGAAACGTAGCTTTTCGCTAGCCAACGCACCGCATGACGACGCTCTGCTCCAGCTGCACATTCGCCATGTGCCGGGTGGCCTGTTCACCGAGCAGGTATTCTCGACCATGAAGGTACGCGACATTCTGCGCTTCAACGGCCCGCACGGCAGTTTCTACCTGCGCGAGGATTCGCCCAAGCCGATGATCCTGCTCGCCGGCGGTACCGGCTTTGCACCGATCAAGGCCATTGTGGAGCACGCTATCGCCGAGAACTGCCTACGCCCAATGTTCGTCTACTGGGGTGCCAAGACTTTGGTGGATCTCTACCAAAATGCGCTGCCCGAGAAATGGGCCGCCGCACATGCCAATATCCGCTATATACCGGTGCTTTCTGAGCCAACCGTTGGCGATGCCTGGAAAGGCCGTACCGGGTTTGTGCACCAAGCCGTATTGGCCGATTTCCAAGATCTTTCCGGCTATCAGGTCTACGCTTGCGGTGCCCCAGTGATGATCGAGGCGGCCCAGCGAGACTTTATGACACAAGGCCTGCCGGCAGAAGAGTTTTTCGCCGACGCTTTCACTTTTTCTACCACCTGAGTCCGTCGCCGGCCGATGCTTCGGCCGGCACGCCAGCCTCCCTCAGCGCTGCCAGGCGCAGCCCTTCAATACCTGGCCGTCAACGGTGACGGTAGCCGTCCAGCCGAAAAACGCCTGGGCCGCGGCATCGCGGCACAGCTTCTGTTCAAAGTGCAACGTCACCTTCTGGTTATCCTTACTTGCAGAGAAAGTCGCCAGACCCGGGGTCAGCGTCAGCGGCCCGGCCGGAACGACTGCTTCCGGCTGCCCTCGGCGTTTCACCTGGACGAACTCACTACCGAAAGACAGCGCCCAGCCAGGCTCGTTGCCTGACGCCCGCCACAGTTCGGCGGTACCGCCCGGCATCTGGCAACGCCCGTCGGTCTGGGCGAAATTGATCTGCGATGCTTTCAGCACATCGCCTTCATGGATACCGAGCACTTCGACGTAGATTTTTTTACCTGTCGACAGGCCGAGCAGGTCAAGTGCCTTGCCGACGTGGCCATCGCCGGAGGCGTCCTCGAACAGCACAAAACTACGATCACGACAGGGCGAGAAAATCACTTTTTCGCCGTATTTGATCATCTGACCCCAAGCCAGTTTGGGCACATTATCGACTGGTCGGGTGGCCGGCAAATCGGAAACATTGACCTCTTCATCAGCATGGGCAACGCCTCCCAGCAAGACAAGAAGGGCTAGACACGTAAATTGACGGATATTCATGACATTTCGATCGCAGATGGTCGACAGGCTCGCATTGTTGCTGATCGCGGCACCAAAAGGTTTGATGTAGTTGAAAAAGGACTCTCCGGCTATTCGCCGAGATAGGCGGCACGCACCTTCGGATCGTCGAGCAATTGTGGCGATTCGCCATGCAACGTGATCTCACCACTCTCCATCACATAGCCGCGCTGGCTGCTTTCCAGCGCCAGCTTGGCATTCTGTTCGATGAGCAGGATGGTCATGCCGTCGGCCGCCACGGCACGGATCACTTCGAATATCTTCTGCACCATGATCGGCGCGAGGCCCATCGACGGTTCGTCAAGCAGCAGCAGCTTGGGGCGGCTCATCAAGGCGCGGCCGATGGCCAGCATTTGCTGTTCGCCGCCGGACAACGTGCCGGCGAGTTGGCTGGCGCGTTCCTTGAGGCGCGGAAAGTAAGCGAATACCCGCAGCAGGTCGCGTTCGACCTCCGCCGCATCGTGGCGGATGAAGGCGCCCATGTGTAGGTTTTCGAGCACTGACAGGCGGGGAAAGACGCCGCGCCCTTCGGGCACCAGCGCAATACCCTTGCGCACAATGTGGTGTGGTGCGATGCGGCTGATCTTCTCACCGCAAAAATGCACATCGCCGCCAACCGCGTCAAGAACACGGGCCAGCGCCTTCACCGTGCTCGTCTTGCCGGCTCCGTTGGCGCCGATCAGCGCCACAGTCTCGCCCTCGCTGACGTGGAAAGTGATGCTACGCACCGCCTGGATGCCGCCGTAGGCGACGTGGAGTCCGGTTACTTCAAGCACCTAGGTAAGCCTCGATGACACGTTGATCTTTCTGTACCACGGCCGGCACATCCTCAATGACCAGAGCGCCGTAATCGAGCACGGCTACCCGGTCGCATAGGCCCATGACCAGCTTGACGTCGTGCTCGATGAGCAGGATGGTCGTCCCGTCGCGCCGAATACCCTCGATCAGGTCGCGCAGTTCGGCCGTTTCGGTAGCATTCATACCCGCAGCCGGCTCATCAAGGCATAAAAGCTGTGGCTCTGTGGCCAACGCGCGGGCGATTTCCAGCCGGCGCTGGTCCCCGTAGGACAGGTTCTTGGCCAGATCGTCAGCGCGCTCCTCGATGCGCACATAGTGCAGCAGGTCGATGGCACGCTGACGGATGGACGCCTCTTCGGCCCGGGTGGCAGCATTCTGGAACATGGCGCCGAGCACACCGGCCTTGGTCCGCACATGGCGGCCGACCATGACGTTTTCCAGCGCCGTCATGTTGCCGAACAGGCGGATATTCTGGAAGGTGCGGGCGATGCCGCGTTCGGCCGCCTGGTGCGAGGCATCAGCGACCAACGGGGAGCCGGCGAAGTTGAAACCGCCACCATCCGGGACGTAGAGCCCGGTCATGCAGTTGAAGAAGGTGGTCTTGCCGGCACCGTTGGGGCCTATCAGGCCGTAGATTTCGCCGCGCCGGATGGTCAGCGACACATCGCGCAGAGCCTTGACGCCGCCGAAGTGCTTGGCGACCGCCCAGGCTTGAAGCAACACCTCGCTCATGGCCGAACCTCCTGCCGCATTTCACTCATTTCGCGCTTGCGCTCGGGCGACGGCCACAAGCCAGCCGGTTTGAAGCGCATGACGAGCACCAGAGCCAACCCAAAGACCAACATGCGCAGGCTTTCCGGATCAACCAGCATCTTGCCGAACAAGGCCATCTGCACCGGGCCGACACCGTAGCGCAGGGCTTCCGGCAGGATGCTGAGCAGCACGGCACCGAGAATGACGCCCGGGATATGACCCATACCGCCGAGCACGACCATGGCCAGAATCATGATCGACTCCATCAGTGAAAAGCTTTCCGGTGACACGAAGCCCTGCATGGCGGCGAAAACGCCACCGGCAATGCCACCGAAACTGGCTCCCATGGCAAAAGCGAGCAACTTGAGATTGCGGGTGTTGATACCGACCGCCTTGGCGGCGACCTCATCCTCGCGAATGGCTTGCCAAGCGCGACCGATACGTGAATTCTGCAGGCGCAGGTTGATAACGATGACACCGATGGCCAGCACCACCAGCAGGTAGTAATACTTCATCGGTCCGCTCAACGTCAGGCCGAGAAACTGTGTATTGCCGGAAAACTTGAAACTGCCGAAGGCCACCGGATCGATCAGGGTGATACCCTGCGGTCCGTTGGTGATATTGATCGGCGCGTTCAGGTTGTTCATGAAAATGCGCACGATTTCACCGAAACCGAGCGTTACGATTGCCAGGTAATCGCCGCGCAGCTTCAATGTCGGCGAACCGAGCAAGACGCCGGCGAAACAGGCCAATCCGGCCCCGATAGGCAGAATGACCCAGATCGGCAAATGCAGGCCGAAATGCGGACTAGCGAGCAAAGCCCAAACATAGGCACCGACGGCGTAGAAGGCGATGTAGCCCAGGTCAAGCAGGCCGGCGAAACCGACGACAATATTTAGACCGAGTGCGAGGAAAACGTAGAGGATGGCAAAGTCTAGAATGCGCACCCATGCTTGGCCGCCCATGGCGGCAACGAAGGGTAAGCCGAGCATGGCCACGGTGATCAGCACGATGCCGAATAACGACCGGGGAGTCAGCCGCTTGCTCATGCCCGATCTCCCATCTTTTCGCCGAACAGGCCGCTCGGTTTGAACATCAGCACGACGATCAACACGATGAAGGCAAAGATATCCTGATAGTGGCTACCCAGGAAACCACCGGTGAGATCACCGATGTAGCCCGCTCCTAGTGCCTCGATCAGACCAAGCAGCACACCGCCGAGCATGGCGCCGGCGAGGTTGCCGATACCACCCAACACAGCAGCGGTAAAGGCCTTGAGACCCAGCATGAACCCCATCTGGTAGTGGGCGATTTCGTAATAGGTGCCGACCATGACGCCGGCCAGCGCGCCAAGGGCCGACCCAATGACGAAGGCGGCGGCGATGACGCGGTTGATATTGACGCCCATCAGGCTGGCCACGGCTGGATTCTGCGCAGTGGCACGCATGGCCATGCCCAGCCGGGTGCGATAGATTAGACCGAGCAACCCCGCCATGGTCGCCGCCGATACCAGTACGATGATGATCTGGATGGCGGTGAAATTGACACCGGCGAATTCGAAATCGATTTTTGGCAATAGCGCAGGGAAAGTCAGGTAGTTGCGACCCCAGAGCATCATTGCTAGGTTCTGGAGCACGATGGACATGCCGATAGCCGTGATCAGCGGCGTCAGGCGTGGCGCATTGCGTAGCGGCCGGTAGGCGATACGCTCAAGACCCCAACCGAGCGCCATGCAGGCCAGCACAGATGCGCTCAGTCCGGCCATGCCAGCCAGTGCCACCGGCATGCCGGCCTTGATCAGAGCACTGGCCACGCTGATGGTGACCAGAGTGCCGATCATCACTACTTCACCATGCGCGAAGTTGATCAGCCCCATGATCCCGTAGACCATCGTGTAGCCCAGTGCGACAAGGGCATAGATGCTGCCCTGAACCAAGCCATTGACGATCTGCTGGAAAAAAATATCCATTTAGTCTTTTTCTTCTGAAACA
>JAGWUW010000163.1 GCA_028868235.1 Betaproteobacteria bacterium
ATGAAGGAGGCAAACTCGGCCTGGGTGAAGCCCTGCTTGTTCTTGCCGATCCAGCGCACCCACTCCTCGGAGAATTCCGGGGTGAAGTTGGCGCGGTGGTCGCGCCAGGCAGCCTTGGCTTCATCCTCGCCGTGGTCATTGAGGATGCCGAGGAAGGCAACCTTGCCGGCCTTGTAGTCGGCCACGCACCAGATGGTGCTGTCGGTCAGAGAGCCGTGGCGCTTGATGTACTCGATGAAACTGTCGGCGTCGTGCAGGCGAACCTTGGCGATCTTGCGGCGCGGTGCGGCGAGCAGCTTCTGGTCGTCGTCCTTCTCTTCCAGCTTCCAGCCCGGGGGCAGTGCGACGCGCTTGAGGTTGCCGGCCGGCTCGCTGATGATCTCGATCGGCTGCTTCATTTCGCGCGCCAGGGTTTCGGCGATGTTGGTGATGTCTTGGGATTCCACAGTGCCTCCTTAGGCGGTCTTGAGATTGGCAACGGGCGTGTCGCTGGCAGCGGCCACGCTCTTGAGGTCCAGCTTCTGCTGGTGCGGGTCGTCGGCGACCAGGTTGCCCTCGGGGGTCGCAAACAACATGGCTTCCATCGGTTCCTCGGCCGGCTTGTTCAGCTTCACGGTGCCGGTGATGTGCATGGCGCCGCCGCGCGTGGCCTTCTTCATCTTGATCTTCAGGTCGATGCTGCCGGCCTTGCCGGTGGTGTCGACGGCTGCAACCAGCTCGGCCAGCTTGTCGCTGGCAATGTCGATGAAGACGCCGCCGCCGATGTGGCGCAAGGTGTCGGTTATGGGACGGATTGACATTTATTCCACCTCGTCTTCGGTGATGTATTCGCGGTGGATCACGCCGTTTTTATCGGCGTAGTCGACGAGCGTTTCTTTCTGCCCGTACTTGCCGAGGTAATTGCCGGTGACGATGCCTGGCAGGCTGTTTGCCTTGACGGTGACTCGCTTGCCAATTTCGTGCTTGAACTCAACTGTTTGCATCTACTTCTCCTTCTCTTGGGTGAAAAAATCAGATCAGGCCGAGCTGTGCGGGCATCGGATGGCCGGCTTGTTCGGCACGACGCCGCGCAGCTTTGACGGAGCAGTTCAATGCGGTTCGGATGGCAGGAACGTCGATCGCGCGTTCATAGGTCACGCCCAGGCGCCAGAGTCCGGAGCGCTTGTAGGCGGCTCGGAGTTCGCGTTCGGTGATGGGGTGTTGGGTGCGCATGTCGCCTCCGTTCGGTTGAACTTGGTTGAGGCGATTAAACCATAGGTTGAGATAATAAATCAACCGTGGGTTTATTTGAGGCGAAAAAAAACCGCCACGCGGGCGGTTCGGGTTGGAGCGGTTGTTCTATTAGGGCTGGGCGCGCTCGCCGATCTTCTCGATGTCGGTAAAGATGAACAGGAAGTCAGGCGTCAGCATCTTGCCTTCTTCGGTCATGTTTTTCGCGTGCTTGAGGCGCCCGGAGAACTTGACCACGTTGCCGGGTTTCATCAGCGCCAGTTTCTTGAATACCGGTGAGCTTTGGGGAATCAGCGAATGGTCGCTGGCGTCTGAGAAGGCGTTGTTCCAGGTTGAGACGGTCAGCAGGTTGGGTGACAGACGAATTGTGGCGTAGGCCTTTCCGTCGCCATTGGTGCCCATGGTCTCAACGACACCGATCCAGTCCTTGATGTGCTTCGGGTCGCCCTTGAGTTTGGTGAAGCGTTGGAATCGCTCGGTGACCAGCGCGGATTTTTGCAGCTCGTTCTCGGCCTTCTTATATTTGCCGGAGTACTCGGCAATGGCCTGCATGAACCCTTGCTGGAAGTCGCTGTAATTGATCGCCTGGTCAGCTGCAATCCCGGCGCCGCTGATGGCCAGCGTGACCAGGAGCAGGATGGATCTGATCACAGTTTCTCGCCTTTGAAGATAACGACGCCGCACATTGTAGCGTTTCCGTTGATCTCGATCATCGGCTCCGGCCAGGCGGGGTTTAGTGCCTTGAGGTACTTTCTGTCTCCCTCGAGCACCAGCTTCTTGAACGTCGCTTCCTTTGATTCGTCGAGACGCACAACGACGAGAGAGCCGTGGATCGCCTCGCGCTCAGGATCCACGAAGATAAGGTCGTTCTCCTGGAATGACGGGCGCCCGTAAGGGTTGAACATCGACTCGCCGCGAATGCGCAATACAAAGGTGCTGGGGCTGTGGCTGACGGGGCATGGGAGCCACTCCTCGGCGTCGCCAGGGGCAAAGTTATCGATGATCTCTGACCAGGCGCCTGCCTGAACCCATGAAACCACTGGCACGTTTCCTTGAATGTCCGGACCAGGCTCGATGCCTGAGCTGTTGCGTGTTGGTTCGGTGCGCCCGGTGTCGTTGTCCGGTAGCAGTTCGTCCGGATAAAGGCCGGTCAGGCGCGCCACCTTGGGGATGTTTTCGCGCGATATCTGCCCTGTCCGTATCCACTTGGAAACGGCGTTGTCCGAGACGCCGACCTGCTCGGCGAGCCAGGCCTGCGTTTTCCCCATGCGGGAAAGCGCGTCTTTGATGAGTTGTCCGATTGAATTAACCATAGGTTGATTTTCCGCGCTTGCGTCTGCGCCTGGAACAAACCGTGGGTTGATTTCGTATTCAACCTGTGGTTGAATTGATGGCGCTATGGAAACCAAGACCAATTCTCCTATCTCACTCGCAGTTTCAGCCGTTGGCGGAATGCCAGCCCTTGCGAAGGGCTGCGGCGTCAGCGTGCAAGCTGTTCATAAGTGGATCAAGCTCGGACGCCCGCCGGCAGAGCGATGCATTGAGATCGAGCTTCTGACTGGTGGCCGGATTTCCCGCTACCGATTGAGGCCTGATGTCTTTGGCGAGCAGGCTGCATGACGGCTCAGTTCGTCAGCAGGCGCACTTCGATCGTGCGGGCAATCTCATCCAGCAGGCCGGCGCTCGGTCCTTTCCCGGCGCGGTCGGCTTCATCGGCAAAGGCGCGTATGTCGCTGGCCAGCTTGGCCGGGTCGATCTGTTTGCCGAGGGCAATGGCCAGGCCGCCCAGGGCGTCCGTGAAGGCCTGCATCACTTCTTCGTTGGTCAATTTCAAGGGTGTTCCTCCCGTTTCGAGTTTGTTGATGTCGCAGTCGCATTCTCTCACGTCAGGAACGCCCGCCTTTTTGAGCATCACCTCCCTGAGCCGCGACGGCGGCTATTCCTGCCCCTGGGCCAATCGGCCTGGGGGCCTTTTTTGCAGGATGTCAGGGCTTGATGTCTCCCACAACGGCAATAACAAGGGGGGTTTACCGTTATGACGTGCCGCTACACCGATATCAACCAGCACGACGCGCTTTACATCGCTGCCCGTGCATACCCTGGTGGCGTCGAGGCGCTTGCCTTGCGCATGGGTATGGCGGCGCATGTGCTCTACAAGAAACTGCGCCCGGCGGTCGAGTCGCACCACATCAATTACGAGGAAGTCTCGGAAATCGTTGAGCACCTCGAGGCGGCTGGCAAGGCAGACATGGCCGAGCTGGTCATGCAGGCGTTTAACTGGCGGCATGGTCGGGTGGCGTTCAAGCTGCCCGATGTGAGTGTGCCGGCCGGCGAATTGTTCAACCAGGTGCTGTCCATCCTGCGCGAAGAAGGCACTCTGGCGAACGACATCAACGAGGCCCTGGGCAACGACGGCAAGATAGATGATGGCGAGCTGCAGAAGATCGAGAAGGATCTGCAGCAGTGCATCGAGGCGCTGGTTGTCCTGCGCAACAAGGTGCGCGCCAAGCACGATAACGACCAAGCGAATTGATCGGTCAGCGAACATGAATGCTGACCGTATTGATACAGCGACCCTGCTGTCCCGGGTGGATATTGTCGAGCTGATCGACGGCTATGTGCCGTTGACCAAGAGCGGTGCCGAGTACGAGGCATGCTGCCCGTTTCATACCGAAGCCACCCCGTCATTCAAGGTAAGCCCCACCAAGCAGTTCTACAACTGCTTCGGCTGTGGCGCGAATGGTGATGCCATCAAGTTTCTGCAGGAGCATCAAGGCCTGTCGTTTGTCGATGCCTGCAAGGCGCTCGGTGCTGATGTGCGTGATGATTCACAGCAGAAGCGGGCGCCTGTGCAGCGTGAGTCGATTGGCGAGAAGAAACGCTCCGAGTGGTCGCCGATTATGCCGGCGCCTGTTGATGCGCCTGAGCTGCCGAAGGCGCATGTCAGGCGCGGTCTGCCTGAGCGGGTGTGGTGCTATCGCAGCGCTGCCGGCGTGCTTGGTTACGTGTATCGCTTCAAGACCAGCACCGGCGGCAAAGAAGTCCTGCCGCTCACCTGGTGCCGCAACGAGACGACCGGCGAACTTGCTTGGCACTGGATGGCATTTCCTGAGCCGCGCCCGCTGTACGGCCTCGATCGCTTGGCGGAAAAGCCAGAAGCGACCGTGCTCCTGGTGGAGGGCGAGAAGTGCGCTGATGTTGGTGGCGAGCAGCTGGCCGATCTGGTGGTTGTGAGCTGGCCGGGTGGCGGCAAGGCGGTGAAAAAAGTTGATTGGTCGCCGCTGGCTGGCCGCAAGGTTGTCCAGTGGGCCGATTGCGATGGTAAGCGGGTGGTGCTGACGCCGGAAGAGAAGGAAGCGGGCATTTCCCAGGAATCGAAACCGCTGCTGCCCGAGGCGGATCAGCCTGGCGTGAAGACCATGGCCCAGATCGCCGGCATCCTGCTCGATCAGGGTTGCAAGGTCTGGAATGTGAAGATCCCGGCGCCGGGTGAAAAACCCGATGGATGGGATATTGCCGATGCGGTTGCCGAGGGTCTTTCCGGTGCCGGGCTTGCTGATTTCATTCGCGGCAATAGTTCGCCCCTCGCGGCAGCCAGTGAAGGGGTAGAAATGCCTTCTGGCGGTGCTGGAAAAGGGTCTTCTACCCCTCCACCGGCTGGCGCAGGCGATGGTTCAAGCGGCGATGGCTCGAATGCCTGGCGGCGTGAGTTGCTGCGCAAGGATGACCGGCTGATCGACTGCCGGGAAAACGTCTATCTGATGCTGCGGAATCACCCGGCATGGAATGGCGTGCTGTGGGCTGATGAATTCGCCCGCAAGATCGTCAAGCGCAAGCCGACGCCATGGGAGTCCGAGGCTAATTTCGTTCCTGGTGCAAAGTGGGACGAGGATGATGATCTGCGCCTCGGCCTGTGGCTGGCACAGAGCGAACGCTTGCTGGTGCGCAGCGCTGAGACCTTGGCCTCGTCAGTTGGCTGGGTGGCGCGGGAGTCGCGCTGGCATCCGGTGCGCGATTATCTCGATTCGCTTGTCTGGGACGGCGTTCCTCGGCTCGGTGATTGGCTGACCGATTACCTGGGCGTGAAGAAGGTGGAATACACCATTCTGGCCGGACGGTTGTTCCTGATTTCGATGGTGGCGCGGATCTACAAGCCGGGCTGCCAGATGCGCGCCATGCCGATCCTCGAGGGCGTCCAGTTCCGTGGGAAATCGACGGCGCTGCGGATCCTTGGTGGTGAGTGGTATGGCGATACGCCGCTCGATCTGAACAACAAGGATACCTACCAGCTGATCCAGGGGCGCTGGCTGTACGAGGTTGCCGAACTGGATGCCTTCAACAAGGCGGACGCGACGCGGATCAAGGCCTTCATTTCCAGCCAGGAGGACCGCTTCCGGGCGCCGTATGACCGGGCGCCGCGTGAGTGGCCTCGCTCAACGGTGTTCTGCGGTACCACCAACCAGGATGAGTACTTCAAAGACCCGACTGGAAACACGCGCTACTGGCCGTGGAAGGTCGAGGAGGTCGATCAGGTCAATTTGGACGGCCTCACCGCCGTGCGTGACCAGCTGTTCGCCGAGGCGGTGGTGCTCTTCCGCCAGGGCGAACGCTGGCACCCGACGCGCGAGGAACAGGAGCGCTTGTTCGAGCCTGAGCAGGCCGATCGAGAGATTGCGGATCCATGGCAGGCGCAGATCACGAAGTTCTTGCGTGCCAGGGCGATCAACCGGGTGACGGCAAACGAGATTTTTGACGACTGCCTGAAGATCGACGCCGGCAAGATCGATTCGGCTCGCCAGATGAGTACGCGCGTCGGCATTGCGATGAAGCGCATTGGCTGGATAAAGAAGCGGGAAACAGGTGGCGACCGCGAGTACTACTACATGCGGCCGGCTGGCTGGGGTGAATCGAGGGGCAGTGATGTTCCGTTTTGACCAGGGATCGGTGCTTTCGTCCAACCTTGAGGTTGGTCGTGCCGGAAAAGGTCAGACGGCGCAAAGCCGCATGGATTGGGCATCCGTCCAACCTCCCAACCTCGCCCAACCTCTCCGCACACATACACGAGGGCGCGGGTGCGCATGTGCGCGTGTACGCGCATGCCATCACATAAATAGGTCAGACAAGGTAAGGAGGTTGGACAGAACTAGGAGTGGTGCGGGTTTCAGCCGTCCAACCTTCCGGCCAACCTCCCAACCTACCCGGGGTGCGGCATGGA
>JAGWUW010000164.1 GCA_028868235.1 Betaproteobacteria bacterium
TAGCCGGTATCGACCGACTTGGTGTCGATGGTGATGTCGACCGAGCCGGTCTTCGCTGCCTTGTCGAAGACCACCTTGCCGCTGTTTTTGTTGAAGCGCGACAGTTGGGTCGAGTAGCCGAAGTGGCTATACGAGAAGCGCGAGAAGGTATGGGTGCTGTCGGCGACGTAGGTCTCCGGCGCGGCGAAGGCCGGCAAAGCGGTTGCGATGGCGAGAACGAGGGTGGCGAGTTGCTTCTTCATGGTGGTTTCTCCGTGTGGGGATGAGGGTTACTTGCTGGTAGCGGTGATGCGGAACTTGATCAGGACGTCGTTGGCGACAATGTCGAACTTGGCCCAGGAGCCTTCGCCGATGGAAAAGTCGGCACGGCGGATGGTGAAGCTGCCGTCGAACACGCCGGTATTGCCTTGAGCAGCGAAGGTGGCGGGGACGACAACATCTTGCGTTTTGCCCTTGATGCTCAACTGGCCGGCCACTTCGTATTTGTTGCCACCGAGCGCCTTGACACTGGTGGAAACGAATTTTGCGGTCGGGAAAGCCTTGGTGTTGAACCACGTCTTGCCGGCAACTTCCTGATCGCCCTCTGCGGCGCCGGTGTCAACGCTGGCTAGTTCGACGTCGAATGTGGCCTTGGCGGCAGTTGGCTTGGCGGGGTCGAAATTTAGCTGGCTGGCGAATTTCTTAAACTTGCCATCGACAGCGACGCCCATCTGCTTATAGACGAAGTTGATGGCGCTCTTGTCCGGCTGGACCTGAGTGAATTCAGCGGCTTGGACCGAGAAGGCGCTGGCCATGGCGAGGGCGAGAATGATTTTTTTCATGTCGGTTCTCCGGTTTGGGGTGGGGGGTCAGTGCTTGGGAAGCATCCGGGTCAGGATGTCGTCCTTATCGATGAAGTGGTGCTTCAGGGCGGCGCTGATGTGAGCGGCCAGCACGGCGATAAAAAGCAGGTTCAGACTTTTGTGCACCAGCGCCAGCAGATCGCCGACTTCCTTGTTTTTGTTGAGCAGGTCCGGGATGGGTAGCACGCCGAAATACACGGTCTGGAAACCCTTGGCCGAACTCATCAGCCAGCCGGTGAGCGGGATGGCGATCATCAGTAGGTAGAGCATCAGGTGGCCGGCGTGGGCGGCGAACTGCATGAGTTTGGGCATGCTGTCAGGTAAGGCTGGCGGCCGATGGGCCAAGCGCCACAGCAGGCGGAAGCCGACGAGCAGGAAGGCGGTGACGCCGGCCCACTTGTGCCACGAATAGAGCTTCAGCTTGTCCGGCGATAGCGGTAGATCGTGCATATAGAAACCGAGGGCGAGCAGGCCAAAAAGCAGGATGGCCATCAGCCAGTGCAGGGCCTTGGCTGTTTTGGTATAGCTCATGCGTGTTCTCCTTGTTCGAAAGCATAGGCGTCCATGGCAATGACATAATCGTCAATGCCGGCGTGGAAACGGCGCGTTCGGGGGTTTTGGCCACCGGCACCGAATGCGACATAGAAGGGCAGCAGATGTTCCTCGCTCGGGTGGGCTTGCGCACCGCCCGGCGCCTGGCGGCGGTAGTCGAGCAGGGCCGGCAGGTTGCCGGCGGCGGTCTGCGTTGCCAGCCAGTCGGCAAACTGGCGCACGTAGGCTGGCGTCTGGCCCCCGTTCTGCCAGGCCGCCTGGTAGTCGCGCAGGTTGTGTGTGATGCTGCCCGAGCCGATGATCAGGAAACCCTTGTCGGCCAGCGGCGCCAAGGCGCGACCGAGGGCGTAGGCCTGTTCCGGGCCGCCGCGGCTTTGCACCGACAGCGGGATGACCGGCACTTCGGCATCGGGGAACATCAGGCGCAGCGGCACCCAGGCGCCGTGGTCGAGGCCGCGGCTGGTGTCGGTAGCCACCGGCAGGCCGGCATTTTCCAGGGCGGCGACGACTTCGCGGGAAGCCTCCGGGCAGCCGGTGGCCGGGTAGCGGATGGCGTACAGTTCTTCCGGGAAGCCCCAGAAGTCGTGAATGGTTTCCAGGCGTTCGGCGAAGCCGACGGTCGGCACGGCGGTATCCCAGTGGGCGCTGACGATGACGATGGCGCGCGGCAGGGGGAGCGTGGCGGCCAGTTCGACCAGCGCGGCACCGGCAGCACCCGGTCGCAGCGCGAAAGTCGGTGCGCCATGAGGGACAAAGAGGGCTACTTGGGTCTGGTTCATGCGGATAATTCCGTTTGCGATGGGCGAACTTTATGCTCCTTTTTTGGTGCGAAATAGAGGACAATTCGCAAATCACTATTGCTAAATCGATAACAATGGATCGTCTCGATGCAATGCAGTTGTTCGTGCGGGTAGCCGAACTGGGCAGCTTCGCCGCCGCCGCCCAACAGGTCGGTGTCGCCCGTTCGGTGGTGACGCGGCAGATTGCGGGCCTGGAGGCACATCTGGGCATTAAGCTGATGGCGCGGAGTACGCGGCGCCTAACCTTGACCTCGGCGGGTACCGCCTATCTGGAGAAATGCAGGGTTATCCTGAATCTGGTGGAGGCGGCAGAAATTGGTGTTGCCGAAGAGCGCCAGACGCCACGCGGCAGTATCCGCATCAGCCTGCCGCTGAGCTATGGGCTGAAGCGCCTGGCTCCACTGCTCCTCGATTTCACGCGGCGCTATCCGGAAGTGGTGCTCGATATGGATTATTCGGACCGCCGGATCAACCTGATCGAAGAGGGGATCGACCTAGCGATCCGTGTCACCCGGCGGCTGGATGCCGGCGATGTGGCGCGTCGCATCGGGGCAAGCCGCATGCTGCTCCTTGCTGCTCCGGATTACCTGTCGCGCCATGGCATGCCGCGCCATCCCTCCGAGCTGGTCCATCATGTCTGTTTGGGCTATACCAATGCCGGGAGCGCAATGGCCTGGCAATTCATCATCGATGGCCAACTCGAGAGTTTTCATGTGCGCAGCCGGCTGAATGCTAACAACGGCGAAGTGCTGACCGAAGCAGCGGCCCAGGGTTTGGGTATCACGTGTCAGCCTGACTTCATTGCCGAAACTTTCCTGGCCAGCGGTCGAGTAGTCGAGATCATGGCCGATTTTCCCGTTCCTGAACTGGGTATCTATGCCATGTTGCCGAGCAATCGCCATGTGCCGCATCGGGTTCGGGTGCTCATGGACAACTTGGCGGAACGTCTTGCGGTCGCCTGAGCAGAGGCTATATGAAGCGTAAAATCTTTATGCATCGATGACAGCCACAGTGATGACAAAGCGCTAATATCACCCTTAACGCGCATACTGACCAAAGCGTTTGGCAGTTCCGCCGAGCAGGGTCAGTGCGTCAGAAAGGAAATAACCAATGGGTATCGTCTGGACCGTACTGGTGGGATTTGCCATTGGCGTTGTCGCCAAGTTTTTGCATCCGGGCAAGGACAACATGGGGCTCATCGCCACAGTCTTGCTTGGCGTGGCGGGCTCCTTTCTCGCAGGGGTGATCGGGCAGGCAATGGGGTGGTATCAGGCTGGACAGGGGGCTGGTTTCATAGCCTCGGTAGTGGTTGCCGTCGTTTTGCTGGTCATCTACGGTCGTTTGCAAGACAAGGATATTTAATGAAGAAAACTCTAATTTCCCTGCTGCTAGTCGGTGCTGCTGCCTCCGTCCAGGCAGGTGCCCTGATTGACCTGTCGGCCGAGGCCAGCCGCCCGGCGGCCAACGATATGGTGCGGGCCAGTATCTATAGCGAGGCCAACGGAAGCAATCCGGCCGATCTCGCGCGCCAGATCAATGGCAATATCGCCGAGGCACTGAAGGTCATTCGCGAGAAAAAAAGCGTTACTGTAAAGACCAGCAGCCAGTCCACCTATCCGATCTATACCCAGTCCCGGAAGATCGAGGGTTGGCGTATGCGTAGTGAATTGTTGATTGAATCAGAGGACTTCGGTGCCGTATCCGAATTGCTCGGACGCCTGCAGCAGATGCGCTTGGCCGTTGGCGACATCCTTCAGATGCCGGCACCGGAAACTCGCCATCAGGCCGAAGATGAAGCAATGCGGGAAGCGATTCGCGCTTTCCAGAACCGTGCAGCAGTAGTTGGTGAACAACTGGGCAAGGGCTGGAAGATCAAGCTGATGCGCATCAACCAGGGCGGTGGCATGCCGGTTCCTCTGGCACGTGGAAGGGCCGCCATGATGGCAGCCGAAGCAGCACCGGCACCCGTTGAACCTGGTGAGAGCACCATTACCACCAGCGTTAGCGGGCAGATCGAGCTAGCTGACTGAAGTGGTTGCGCCATTGCACGGGGCGCCCTTGTTACCTTAGGCGAGTAGCGCCACCGCCTTGATCTGGGCACACAGGACAAGCCCGGGGCGGATATTCAGCTTGTCGGCCGAACGCTGGGTGATACGGGCGAGGAGTGGTTCACCGCTGGCGTCGAGTTTGACCAGGATATGGCCCGGCGTATCGGTGGGCGCCAAGGCGACGACCGTAGCCGTCACGCAGTTCAAAATGCTCGACCGCGTCTGTGGCTCCAGGGCCAGGCTGACGTCACGGGCATGGATACGACAGCGTAGGTGCGTGCCAACCAATTCCGGCCGTCGGGATACAAAGATCCTGCCCCCAGGGAATTCGAGGCGTGTCAGGTCGTCCGCCTCATGCTCGGCAATCCAGGCTTCGATGACTACGCCGGCATCGTCGGCAAAGGCGGCCGGTAGATCGATACGGCTGAGTACAGTATTTAGTGGACCGCTGGCGGCGACCTTGCCGCTGTCGAGCAGTACCAGATGATCCGCCAGTCGGGCAACTTCGTCGGGGGCATGGCTGACGTAAATGATTGGAATGGCTAGCTCGCGATGCAGGCGTTCGAGATAGGGCAGTATTTCCAGCTTGCGTTTGAGGTCGAGGGCAGCTAGCGGCTCGTCCATCAGCAGCACTTTGGGCGCCGCAAGCAGGGCGCGGGCGATGGCGACACGCTGGCGTTCGCCTCCCGACAATTGTTGCGGGGGGCGGTCGAGTAGGTGTCCGATGCCCAGTAGGTCGGCAACATCGGTCAGTGACAGTGTGGCTGCACTGCCTGCTCGTTGTTTGCCGAATTCCATGTTGCCGCGTACCGAGCGGTGCGGGAACAGCCCTGCATCCTGGAATACCATGCCCAAGGCACGGCGGTGCGGTGGCAGGAAATGGCTGCGTGCCTCGTCCTGCCAGATGTTATCGCCTAGCGCAAAGTAGCCATCGGGGGGGCGTTCCAGGCCGGCCATAGCGCGCAGGCAGGTGGTCTTCCCCGAGCCAGAGTGCCCGAACAACGCAGTCACGCCCCGCCCCGGTAAATTCAGATCGACGTCGAGAGCGAAGCTACCGCGGTCGATACGGAAGCGGGCACGAATATCCCCACTCATGCCGTGCTCCGTCGCGAAGGGTTGAAGGTATAGAGGCCTAGCAGCACCATAAAGCTGAATAGCACCATACCGCCGGCCAGCAAGTGGGCCTGGGTGTATTCGAGTGCTTCTACGTGATCATAGATCAGCACCGACACGACGCGAGTCCTGTCTGGAATGTTGCCGCCAATCATCAACACGATGCCGAATTCACCAACCGTATGGGCAAAGCCGAGAATGGCGCCAGACAGAAAGCCGGGTTTTGCGAGGGGTACGGCTACCGCCCAGAAAGCATCCCAAGGGCTGGCGCGCAGGGTGGCAGCTACTTCGAGCGGGCCGTTGCCGATGGCTTCGAAGGCGTTTTGGATAGGCTGCACGACGAAGGGCAACGAGTAGAAAACCGAGGCGATGACCAGGCCGGGAAAGGTGAAGGGAAGCAGCCCGAGGCCGAGCGATTGTGTCAATTGGCCGACCGGTCCGTTCGGTCCCATGGCGACAAGCAGATAGAAGCCGAGGACGGTCGGTGGCAGTACCAGTGGCAGGGCCACCACAGCACCGACGGTGCCTTTGAGAGCAGAACGGGTACGTGCCAGCCACCATGCGACCGGCGTGCCGATGACAAGCAGTAGCAGGGTGACTACTGTGGCCAGTTTCAGCGTCAGCCAGACGGCTGAGAGATCGGTGCTATCCATGCGAATCCGGGTGGGGTGGCAGTGACCGAAGTTTACACAGGGTCGGCGCGATACCGAAGCGCCATCAATGCATGAATCGTGTTGCCGCGTCACCGATGTGCGATTCCATGTGAATTTCATCACAGACGATTTGCATGGCTTTGGCAGAATGAAACCTAATCTAATAAGAAAGCCACTGACATGTCCGCTACCCACTCCAAAATCCTGCGCTCGCAGCCAGCAAACGCCGCTATGGGTAAGATTGAGGCGCAGTCCGGGCGTGATGAAATGAGCGTATTCAACTTGCGCGAGACGTTGAACGGAATTTCCGTCCGTGATGCCAATTTCAGCGAATTTCTGGCTGCCCTGCGCCAGCACGGCATGCGTCCTGCCAAAATCTGAACGACTAGGCCGGTAGCGAGGCAAAACGCGAGGGA
>JAGWUW010000165.1 GCA_028868235.1 Betaproteobacteria bacterium
GCCCTTGTCGCCTGAGTACGGCCTATCCCTTTCAGGGAAAAGGCTGTTGCTTAGCGTATGACCAGCCGCTCTCCCTCGCACCTTACCGGCATGGCGAAATTGAACAAGTCGACGTGGGCAGCCAGTTCGAGATCACCCCGCGACAGGTTGGGCCAGCTTCCAACGGTGAAGCGCCGCCCGAAATCTGAGTTCCGTACCCGCTGCGCATAGGTATCGGTTGTCACTGACTCGCCCCGCAATAGCGATTCGATGTAATCGGCACAGGCGACATCCTCGTCACCATCGCGATCCACCCACTCGCCGGTAATGACGAAGCACACCTCCTCGGCACTGGAGGCCCGGATGGCATCCGCCGTGGCCCGAGCGCACACCAGGCTGGTGGCATAGAGTCGGCGAACCCGACGAAAACGCTGCAAGCCACGCACGCCAGCAGCCGTGGTCATCACCACGTTTTTCCCGGCCAAATCGGCCTGCATCAGTTGCCAGGGCGAATTGCCAAAATCAAAGCCGGGCACCGGATCGCCACCTCCCACTGCACCTACCGAGACCGCGTTGGGCGTTTGTGCCAACTGGGTCAAGGTTGCGGCAATGCCTTCCACCGGATAGATGGCGCGCGCCCCGTTGGCCAGCGCAACCGCCGCCGTCGTGAATGAGCGCAGCACATCGATGACCACAACTGTGTCGTCGGAGGTGTCCTGATTCTGCAAACGGTTCAAATAGAAACGCGAAAATCTCATGGCAGACAGGCTTCAGAAGAATATGCCCAGAATAACCGCTCCCTGCGCCCACCGCAAAAGGCGCGGGTGCACCCGGCTGGTCGATCAGGCCGGCGGCTGCCAAAGCACCGGCAGCAGGTCGCGCGCTGGTCTGCCGATGTAGTACCCCTGAGCAAGGTGCACTTCCAGCCTCTCCAATTCGCCCAGCACTTCGGCCGATTCGACGTATTCGGCGACGACGGTGATTCCCATTTCACGTGCCAAGGAACGGATGCTCGTGACAAAGGTGTGGTCCTTGTCGCTGTGCAGCATGTTCGAAATGAAATCGCCTTCGATCTTCAGGTAGTCGATCGGGAAACGGCGCAGGTAGTGGAAAGACGAGAAGCCGGAGCCAAAGTCGTCGATGGCTAGCTTGAAACCATCGGCCTTCAGCTCGGAAAGGAAGCGTTCGAGCAGGGAAAGGTTCTTGACGGTATCGCGCTCGGTAATCTCGAAGACGATGTGGTCGGGCGAAATGCCGCTAGCCGCGACGATACGCCGCAGATCGCGGGAAAACTCACTGAAGACCAGCGCCCGCGGCGACAGATTGACGAAAATCTCGCCCTCATGTCCCTGTTTCGCCAGGGTGGCCAGGGCCTGTTCGAGCACAAGCATGTCGAGGCGATGGATAACACCTATTCGCTCAGCGATTTCGACGAACTCGTCGGCACGGATGACCTGGCCATCGAGTTCGATGCGTGACAGCACCTCGTAGGCCACGATACGCCGCCCGGCGACATCGAGGATGGGCTGGAAATAGGGAACGACGCGCCGATGTTCGATGGCATCCAGCACCATCACACTCTTCTGGGTAATGTCGCGGAAGACATCGACGATGTCATCCTTGGTCGGCACAGCAACCTGGTCCTTACCGGCGGCCTTGGCCCGATACATCATGTTGTCGGCAAAAAGCAGAAGATCCTTCGGGTTCTCGGCATGGTCGGGATAAATGGCCATACCGATCGATGCCGTCACACGCAATCGTACTCCGTCTGGCGTCACCACCTCGAGCTCCTCGACTGCCTGGCGGACGCGTTCGGCAACCAAGACCACAGCTTCCTGCGTGGTTTCCGGCAGCACGGCGACAAACTCGTCGCCACCATAGCGGGCCAGGATATCGCCATCACGCAAGGCGCCCTGTACCTGGCGGGCAAAGCGTTGCAGATAGGTATCACCGACGGCATGGCCGTAGTTGTCGTTGACCAGCTTGAAGTTGTCAATGTCGATGAGCAGCAGGCCAAAACGGTAGCCGTGGCGCTGGGCGCGCCCAACCTCGTAGGCCGACAACTCCCAGAAAACGCGCTGGTTGAACAGATCGGTCAACGGATCGCGGGTGGCGTAATACTCGAGATCGCGCGTGTATTTGTAGATCGCCTTGACCGAGCCGACGACGTTGAGCAAGGTGGACAACACGCTCTCGACAACCAGATAGCGCGTTTCATCCTCCAGCACGCCAGAGTGAACACCGATACCGACAATACCACCGATTTTCGGTTTATCGACGAAGAAGGATTTGACGCGCAGGGCCACCTCAGCGTCCGACAACGTTATCTGAGGGCCATCCTGATTGGCAACGTGGTGGTGGATGTTGCATGAGCCGATATCGGGAAAGCTCGGCATGCGTTCCAGTTCTTCACGGATGAAGCGCTCCATCTTATCCTTGGTTTCACCGGAAACCGGCCCATACCAGAAGACTTCGAGGTCGAACATTTCGTCGTCGATCTTGAACAGCGAAAACAAAGTATGCGCTGGCAGTACGCTGTTGATATCGATGAGCAGACGGCCGACATATTCGCGCCAGTCACGGACCACCTCGGACGTAATGACGAAACGTTCGAGCAGACCGATCTCGAAACTGAGAATGTCTTTATCCACTGCCACCGTGCGCAAACGAGCCAGCACACCGCCCAGCGCACCGAGGATGCGGTTGAATTCGACAAAGCCAAGGTCGTGATCGGCAACGGCGATGCGGCGCAGATCATCGACAGCCTGAACCTGCTCGAAATCGGCCTGCAGACGCTCGATCGAGCCCTCGATACGGCGCCCGACCCACCATACGGCCAGCGCGGCCAGGGCGAGCGCGGCCGGCAAGAGCGGTGCAAATGCGATCATCAACTGGCGACGGGCATCGGCAAGCAGATGGGTGAAATCCTGGCGCACCTCGACAGCGCCAAGAACATCGCCGGCCCGGGCATTGACGTGGCAGCGCAAACAGCGCTCCTCGGCGATGAGCGGATAAATGTGACGGGCAACGTGATCGCTCTCCCGTTTCTGGACGTTACCACTGGTCATCGCCTGGCGGAGATCGTCATCGAGTGGCGGCTGGGCGATGGTGCCGAACAAATCAGTGACCAGCTGGCTGCGATAGATCTGCACGGACAACCCGTTGGTGCCCGCCTCGGCCGTACTGTGTACAAATGCATCAGCCTGGCTACGGCTCCAGCCTTGGCTCATCAGCTGGTACATCGCGGCGAAAGTTACCTTGGCAGCCGCCTCGGAAGTTTGCTCCGCATTGGCTCGCAAGACTTCACCGAAAATCCTGTCGAGCAACAGATAGGATCCTCCGAAAAACAGGATCGACACAACGATCGACGCACCGAAAATGAAATTCCTGATCCGCATCCGTTTGGACTCCCTTGCCAAGCCAGCCGACGCTGGCCGTGACAATCCCCCCGATTGCCCCGGCCAGACTGAAAACAGCGCATAACTTTACACTGTTTCGGAAATATCGCTGAAGGGATTTCAGCGTCAAACTGTGTTGAATTCCGCATGCTCAGCGAATCCCAGCCTTATGCCGTCAGCGTACGAATAACAGATCTCGCAATCATGGGCACCCAACCGCCAACAGTTCGCCACGCAGTGCGCCGATGATCGAATCGTAGCGATGCGGGTCGCTATTCTTGCCCGCCCCATAGACTGCCGAACCGGCCACGAAAGCATCGACACCAGCACGGGCAATCTCGGCGATATTGGTGGCGTTCACGCCACCATCGATTTCGAGGCGGATGCGCCGCCCGCTTTCCCGTTCATAGGCATCGAGCTTGGCACGGGCTTGCTTCGCCTTGACCAGGGTGCCGGGAATAAACTTCTGCCCACCGAAGCCGGGGTTGACGCTCATCAGCAGCACAACGTCGATCTTGTCCAGCACGTAGTCCATGTAGTCGAGCGGGGTGGCCGGGTTGAAGACCAGCCCGGCCTGGCAACCCCCATCGCGAATCAGCGACAGGCTGCGATCGACATGTTCGGAGGCTTCCGGGTGGAAGGTTATGATGTTGGCGCCCGCTTTGACGAAATCGGGGATGATGCGATCCACCGGCTTAACCATCAGGTGCACGTCGATCGGCGCGATAGTACATGGGCGGATCGCCTCACAAACCAGGGGACCGATGGTCAGGTTGGGAACATAATGGTTGTCCATCACGTCAAAGTGAATCCAGTCGGCTCCCGAGGCAATGACATTGGCCACTTCTTCGCCCAGCGCGGCAAAATTGGCCGACAGAATGCTCGGTGCAATAACGTAATCGGTATGGCGCACAGGTGCCTCCAAAAAAACGGCCCCAGACTTCGGGGCCGTAAGACGCAAAGTACAGCAGAGTGAAAGGCGTATGACCGAGCTACCCTCAGCGGTAGGCGGCTATCATTCTTTCCAGTGGCACCGGCTTAATCCGGCCGGCCTGCCCGGCGGAGCCAAAAGCCTCGAAGCGCTGGCGGCAGATGTTGCGTGCAGCCGCTACCGCTGCCTTAAGGAAGGCGCGTGGATCGAATTCCTCGGGCTTCTCGGCCATCGCCTGGCGCATGGCACCTGTCATCGCCAGGCGGATGTCGGTGTCGATATTGACCTTGCGCACGCCGTGGCGGATGCCCTCAACGATTTCCTCGATCGGCACACCGTAGGTCTCCTTGATCATCCCGCCGTACTGGCGGATGGTGGCCAGCCATTCCTGCGGCACGCTGGAGGAGCCGTGCATGACCAGATGGGTGTTCGGGATGCGCGCATGGATGGCCTTGATGCGGTCGATGGCGAGGATTTCCCCGGTCGGCGGGCGGGTGAACTTGTAGGCACCATGGCTGGTACCGATCGCGATGGCCAAGGCATCGACGCCAGTCCTGGCGACGAAGTCGGCAGCCTCCTCCGGATCGGTGAGCATCTGCGAGTGATCGAGTTTGCCGGCGGCGCCGATGCCGTCTTCCTCGCCGGCTTCGCCGGTTTCCAGCGAACCAAGGCAGCCCAGTTCGCCTTCGACCGATACACCGATGGCATGGGCCATCTCGACGACCTTGGCGGTCACCTCGATATTGTAGGCATACGTCGTTGGTGTTTTGCCATCGGCGCCCAGCGAACCGTCCATCATCACGCTGGAGAAGCCGCTGCGCATGGACTGCTGGCAGACGGCCGGCGAGGTGCCGTGGTCCTGGTGCAGGCAGACCGGGATGTCCGGGTATTGCTCGATGGCGGCTTCGACCAGCTTGCGCAGAAAAGGCTCGCCGGCGTATTTGCGGGCGCCGGCCGAGGCCTGCAGGATGACCGGGCTGTCGCAGAGCTCGGCGGCCTGCATGATGGACTGGATCTGCTCCATGTTATTGACGTTGAAAGCGGGCAGGCCGTAGCGGTGCTCGGCGGCGTGGTCGAGCAACTGGCGCAGGGAAATGAGGGCCATGGTTTTTCCTTTCAGTGCATGACGTGGCGCACCAGGCGCAACAGGTTGCAGGTGTAGCCGTACTCATTGTCGTACCAGGCGACGACCTTGACGAAGCTGGCATCGAGCGCGATACCAGCCTCGGCGTCGAAGATGGACGGCATGCCGCAACCGCGGAAATCGGTCGATACCACCTTGTCGCGGGTGTAACCGAGCACGCCCTTGAGCGGGCCGGATTCGGCGGCGGCCTGCATCGCCGAACATATTTCGTCGTAGCTGGTTTCGCGCTCTAGTTCGACGGTGAGGTCGACCACCGAGACGTCGGAGGTCGGCACGCGGAAGGCCATGCCGGTCAGCTTCTTGTTGAGCGCCGGGATCACCTTGCCGACCGCTTTGGCCGCGCCGGTCGAGGACGGGATGATGTTCTCCAGGATGCCGCGCCCGCCGCGCCAGTCCTTGCCGGACGGGCCATCGACGGTCTTCTGCGTGGCGGTGGCGGCGTGCACCGTGCTCATCAGGCCGCGCTTGATGCCGAACTTTTCATGCAGCACCTTGGCCACCGGGGCCAGGCCATTGGTCGTGCAGGAAGCTGCCGAGACGATGGCCTCGCCAGCATAGTGTTCGTGGTTGACGCCATAGACGAACATCGGCGTCTCGTCCTTGGCAGGGGCCGATTGCACCACCTTTTGTGCGCCGGCTTCCAGGTGTTGCCGGCAGCTGTTCTCGGTCAGAAACAGGCCGGTCGCCTCGATCACCACGTCGGCGCGAACGGCGGCCCAGTTCAGCTCGGCCGGATTTTTGACCGCGCTGAGGCGGATACTGCGGCCGTTGACGATCAGCTTGTTGCCGTCGACCATGATGTCGCCGGAAAACTTGCCGTGCACCGAGTCGTGCTTGAGCAGGTAGGCGAGGTA
>JAGWUW010000166.1 GCA_028868235.1 Betaproteobacteria bacterium
AGATAGGCGACAATGCCGTCCAGGGTCACCACTTTGCCATAGTCAGTTTCGGGAATGTCGACGCCCAGCTTCTCGTGGATGGTAGCCAGAACATTGAGCCAATCCATAGAGTCCAGGTCAATCTGTGTGCGCAGGGGCTTGTCGGGGATGATGCGTGCCGAATCGATTTCAGGAGCGAGACGTTTGACGATGGTGAGTACCTCCGAGCGGACTTGTTCGGGCTTCTGACGCATTTTTTTCTCCCTTACGCCAACGTTGAACTGTCGTCTTCAGGCAGTCCGAGCTCTCTTGCCTTGAGGAGCCGGCGCATGATTTTCCCGCTGCGAGTATGTGGCAGCGCTGGTATGAATGCAATTTCCTTTGGTGCTATCGCTGCACCGAGGCGTTGACGGGCATGAGCCATCAATTCCAGACGAAGGTTTTCGTTCGGTTCGATGCCGCATTTGAGGACGACGAAGGCTTTGATCAGTTCGCCGGCCAGCGGGTCCGGCTTGCCGATAACCCCAGCCTCGGCAACCGCAGGGTGTTCCATCAACGTGCTTTCCACCTCGAACGAGCCGATCAGATGACCGGACGACTTGATCACGTCGTCGCTGCGGCCGACGAACCAGTAGTAGCCGTCGGCATCGCGCCGCACCAGATCGCCAGTCAGATAGAGATTGCCGGCGAAGCTCGCACGGTAGCGTGATGGCTGATCCAGATAGCCACGAAACATCGATGGCCAGCCGCTTTCCAGCGCCAGTTCACCGACCGTATCCGGGGTGTCGATCACTGTGACCGGATTACCGTCGGAGTGGCGAACCACATGGGCGACAATGCCTGGCAAGGGGCGCCCCATCGAGCCTGGCTTGATGTCTTGGCTAGCGGTATTGGCAATCATGATGCCGCCGGTTTCACTCTGCCACCAGTTGTCATGGATCGGTTGCCCGAGGACATCTTGCCCCCACCAGACCGCTTCAGGGTTGAGCGCCTCGCCGACGCTGGCGACAAACCGCAAATCGGGAAAATGGTGCCCGGCAAATAGTTCGGGGGCGGCTTTCATCAATAGCCGGATTGCTGTCGGCGCGGTATACCAAACATTGATACGCTCGGCTTCCAGAATGTGAATCCAGCGCATCGGGTCGAAGTCGGACTCGTCGACGATGCTGGTGGCGCCGATGACCAGGGGCGCAATGATGCCGTATGAGGAGCCGGTAACCCAGCCCGGATCGGCTGTGCACCAGAATACGTCGTCCGGATGCAGGTCGAGGGCGACCATGGCTGTCGCATAGTGCATCAGGACGGCACCGTGTACATGCATCGCTCCTTTCGGTTGGCCAGTTGTACCGCTGGTGAAGTGCAGCATGGCCGGGTCTTCGGCGCTGGTTTTTACCAGTACCGGGATATCCGGGGTCGCCCGCAGGAGGGCATGCAGGTCGAGGGTTTGAGCAATGGGGCCGGTGCCGAGATCATCAACCAGCAAGACGTGCTCGAGGGATGGGAGTTCAGTCCGTAGTGCCGCGATTTTGCGTTGATATAGGCTGGCCGTTGTCACCAGCACTTTACCGTTTGCTTGGGCGATGCGGCTGCGAATCGGTTCGGGCCCGAAGGACTGGAATAGCGGCGAGACCATGGCGCCGATTTTGAGCGCGCCGAGTACAGCGACATAAAGCTCGCAGATACGGCCGCACAGTACGAATACGCAATTTCCCTTTCGCACGCCCAGGGATTTGAGTGCGTTTGCAAAACGATTGGTCAGCTCGGCGAGTTCACGGTAGGTGACGTTGCGTCGGCTGTCGTCCGCCCCAAGAAATCGGAATGCCGTTTTTTCGGCATGGGTCGAATAGGCGTGGCGATCGACTGCTAGGTGGGCAATATTGAGGCTGCCATTGGCTGTTACGCCAAGTTCTTGTGCTATTTGCGCCCATGAGAAAACGGCGCAGTTCGTTGCCGGGGGCGGCTCAATTGACGTCTTATGGATCAGCAGCGGTCTCATCGGTGCATCCGTCACAGGAAGCAAGCCGTAGTATTTTTATTCGCGATATCAAGTCGTGCGTTGATGCTTCTCAAACGTGCCGCGAATCGCAGTCGGTTATTTCAATATCGAGAAATGGCATGCGCCAGCCGCCCTGCGTGGCGGCCGCTGCGTACGGCACCTTCGAGCGTGGCAGGGTAATCCGCCCAAGTGTAATCTCCTGCGAGAAAAATGCGTCGATCCACCGCTCGGCAATCTGGGCGATGGATGCCGGGTTGGGCAGAAAAAGTGGCGCGTTTTTCGCGAATGACCTTATGCCAAAGTGCCGGTTCGCCGAGTGCGAGTTCATCCTCCAAGGCCATGGCCAGGGCATTGTCGTCCAGTGTCTCCCAGGCTCCGCGCCCGCTTAGGACGCAGCCGACCAGTCCATCGCCGCGGTCGACGACCCACTGCCCAAGTCTTCCCATCAGATTGCGCAAGGGGAAACGAAGTTTGGTTCTTGACCTGAATTGCAGGTAGACCGTAGCAATCGGTTCATAGAGGTAATTCGTCGCGCCATCTGGCCACAGTGCGCCGACATGCTGTGGCGCTGTGGCGATGATGGCAGCCGCGAAGGCTTCTCCGTCGACCAGGATGGTGCTGTCCGTAGGGGTGAGATTCTGGACGCGCGTCCTCATCTTGAGCGTGGCACCCTGGCTGCGCAGCCATTTTCCGGCCGGCTCAGGCAGTAGCTGGCCGAGGGAAACCTGAGGGATCAGCAGGTCAGTATCTTCACGGTGTGGACTGCCCAGGCTGTCGCGCAGCACGTTGGCAAATAGCTGGGCCGAAGCGCGGTCGGCTGGCGTGTTCAGCGCGGCGAGGCAGAGCGGTTCCCACAGGTGGCGGCGCAGGGTTCCGGTCTGGCCGGCGGCGTCCAGCCATTGGACGACGGTGATGTCGGCAGCCAGGCGAAACCCTCGGCGCTTGATGCCATCCATCCACAGCGCGGTACGTAGCTTTTCGCCGAGCCCGACACCGCGTGCAGTGAGAAGCCCCCAGGCGACATTGAGCGGAGCGGGCAGGCGAGGCAGAGCAAGTTTAAAGCCGGCGTTGTCGATGATGCTCAGTGGCCGCCGGTCGAACAGCTGCTCCGGGTCGGCGTCCACCTGGCGCATCAGATCGAGCGTATCGCGATAGGCACCGAGCAGGATGTGCTGGCCGTTGTCGAGCATACGGTCGTCGAGATTGGCGCTGCGCGCCCGCCCGCCGAGCACGCGGCCGGCTTCGAAGAGGGTGGTGGAAATGCCGCGCGCAGTCAGTTCGACGGCCGCGGCAATGCCGGACCAGCCGCCGCCGATGACGGCTACACGCACTGAGTCAGCCCTTGATCCAGGTCTTGGCTGCTAGCCATAGCTTACGCATCGGCGGCAGAGAAATGCGCTGGTGCAAAACCTTGAAGTTTTCGTCCTTGATTTCGGCAAGCAGGGTGCGATAGATGGCCGCCATGATCAGGCCGGGGCGCTGGTTCTTGCGGTCGACGGCCGGCAATTGGGCAAAGGCCTGTTCGTAGTACTTTTCGGCCCGCTCGTACTGGAACTGCATCAGTGCCGTGAAATTGTCGGAATACTTGCCGTTCAGGATGTCGGCGGCCGGCACGTTGAACTGCTTGAGTTCATCCATCGGGATGTAGATGCGGCCGCGCCGTGCGTCCTCGCCGATGTCGCGGATGATGTTTGTGAGCTGGAACGCCATGCCCAGGTCGTGGGCGTATTTCTGCGTCTGGCGGTCCTGGTAGCCGAAGATTTCGGCGGCGAGCAGGCCAACGACACTGGCTGCCCGGTAGCAGTAGAGCGACAGGCCCTTGAAGTCGAGGTAACGCGACTGCTGGAGGTCCATTTCCATGCCGTCGATGATTTCCAGCAGTTGTTCGGTGGGCAGGTTAATGCCGGGAGCGACCTGCTTGAGTGCCAGGCCGACCGGGTGCTGAGGATTGCCCTCGGCAACGCGTTCGATCTCCTGGCGCCACCATGCGAGCTTGGTCGATGCAATCGAGATGTCATTGCATTCATCGACCACGTCATCAACTTCACGGCAGAAGGCATAAAGGGCCATGATGGCCTGACGGCGTTCCGGCGGCAGGAATAGGAAGCTGTAATAGAAGGAAGAGCCGCTGGCCGCGCACTTCTCCTGGCAATATTGATCTGGATTCATGGGGCTACATTTTAAGGGATCGGGCGCTGAGAACCAGCCAATCCGTTAGGCCAAGTTTCGGGCGGTGGCGGAAAACATCGCCGCGTACTTGGCGGATGCGTTCCAGGATACGCAGGCCACCCTGAATGGTCAGGCGGATTTCCCAGCCCATGCGGCCGGGCAGGGCGTGGACGAGCGGGGCTCCACGCTGCATCAGAGCAGTGGCCCGGTCGAGTTCAAAATCCATCAACGCCGCCCAGTTGGCCGAACTGTGGCCAGCTGCGATATCGTCTTCCGTAACGCGGAAATGCGGAAAATCGGTTTGCGGAATGTAAACACGCCCCTTCTCCCAGTCGATCGCCACGTCCTGCCAGAAATTGATCAATTGCAAGGCGGTGCAAATGCAGTCCGATTGCATCAAGTGCTTGTCCTCGGTCCGTCCGAACAGGTGCAGGACCAGGCGACCGACCGGATTGGCTGAGCGCCGGCAGTAATCGAGTAGTTCTGGGTAGTCGGCATAGCGCTTCTTGACCACGTCCTGTGCGAAGGCGTCGAGCAAATCGCGAAAAAGCTGTATGGGCAGGGCGTAAGCCGCAATCACTTCGGCCAGCCTGACGAACAGCGGTGTTTGCGGCGCAGTATCGGTGGCAATGCGGTCCAGTTCGGCCTGATAAGTGGCCAGTCCCGCAAGTCGCTCTTCCGGCGAGGCATCACCCTCGTCGGCGATGTCGTCGGCGCTGCGCGCGAAGCGGTAGATGACCTCGATCGGTTTGCGCAGTCTGGCCGGGACGAGCAGAGAAGCGACCGGAAAATTTTCGTAATGATCGATAGGCATGGGCGTCCGCTTCAGTCAGTGCTAGAATGCGGGCCGCTAGCCCAGGTGGCGAAATTGGTAGACGCACCAGATTTAGGTTCTGGCGTAGAAATACGTGGGGGTTCGAGTCCCTTCCTGGGCACCAAGCAGTTGTTTGACACAGTTTTTGCAGTCCATTAAACCCGCCCGAGTGCGGGTTTTTTGTTGTTTTCCGAAGCGATAGCACCTTCTGCATCGCTGTGTTGGTACAGAAAAGATGCCCGCGACAGGAGTATATCCCGGTGCTCGGCTAACAAAGGCTATTTGGTGGGTTCGCGACTACCTCTCGCTGGGAACGACGTTTCCGAACGAGGCGGAGGTATTGTTCTGGAACGTTTTTTAACCGGGTACAGGTGTCGTCGGTAATAAAGCAGCCCAGCATTGCCAATGACCACAGGCTGAGCGGGCGCGCCGCTCGGAGCCATCCCAGGGGCCACCTTGGCAAATCCCGATACTGGTTTCCGCTTCAATCAGGACGACGTCGGGGGTCGGTCCGGCTTGGCGCAGCCCACCCCAGCGCTGGCAACTGGCGCAGCGCTTGCGGGCAACGGCCTGGCTCAGCAGGTCTTGGCTGTCTTGCATGACGCGATACTGGGTGCTGCGGGTGTGACTTGCCCTCCAGCACCGATCCAGCTCTTGATGCCATTTTTCACGTTATAGACCGTGGTATAGCCGGCCTGCTGTGTTAGAAACTGGCTGACTGGTTTGGTCCGGTTACCGCTGCGGCAGATGATGATTACCGGTTCGTTAGGTTTGGCGATGGGTTTCAGCTTTTCCAGCCAGGCGGCCGCATCGGAACGGCCTTTTTCATCGAAGAATGTGAGCAGCTTGCTGCCAGGGACGATGCCGGTTTCTTCCCACTCGCTCTGCAGGCGAATGTCGATCACCGGCACGCCGCTCTTGCTCAGGGTCTCGAGTTGAGCATTATCGATCTCCACGACCTCGGCATGGATGAGGGTGTTGAAGATAAGTAAGGGGGTAAGCAGCAGACGACGCATGGCAGTTTTGTTTATCAGAAAACACTGATTGTACTGGTTTCCTTACATGCTTCCATTGAGTTGTTTTCAGTCGTCAGGTTCCTGCGGCATGGGATAATCCTACTTTTTCCCGGGGCCGGCATGGCGCTCAAATCCACCATTTTCAAGGCCGAATTGCAACTGGCTGATCTTGATCGTTCGCATTTTGGCGACTACGCGCTGACCATCGCTCGGCATCCTTCGGAAACCGACGAGCGCATGATGGTCCGCTTGCTGGCCTTTGCGTTGAATGCCTCCGAAACTCTGACTT
>JAGWUW010000167.1 GCA_028868235.1 Betaproteobacteria bacterium
TAGCGGCCGGCCAGATCCCAGCTCTGGAAGAAGGGCGACCAGTCGATGAAGAGGGCGATGTCTTCGAGTTCCAGCGTGATCGCCTGCAGCCCGAGCTGGTTCGGAATGGTCGGCGAGAAGGCTTCGTTCCACGTGAAACGGTTGGCGCGGGCTTCTTCCAGCGTTACCAGCGTGGCGCCCTTGCGGCCGGCGTGTTCGGCGCGCACGGCTTCGTATTCAGCGACGATTTCGGCCATGTAACCGTCGCGCTGGTCGGTGGACAGTAACTTGGTGGCGACGCCGACGGCGCGCGAGGCGTCCGGCACGTAAACTACCGGGCTGTCGGTGTTGGTGGCGATCTTGATCGCGGTGTGGGCGCGGCTGGTGGTGGCGCCGCCGATCAGCAGCGGCTGGTTCATGCCATGGCGCTTCATCTCGCCGGCAACGTGGGCCATTTCCTCCAGCGACGGGGTGATCAGGCCGGACAGGCCGATGATGTCGACATTGTGCTCGCGGGCGGCGTGCAGGATGTTGTCGCAGGGCACCATGACGCCGAGGTCGATCACGTCGTAGCCGTTGCAGCCGAGCACGACGCCGACGATGTTCTTGCCGATGTCGTGCACGTCGCCCTTGACCGTGGCCATCAGGATCTTGCCCTTGCTGCCCAGGCCGGTGCGGGTCTTTTCCGCTTCGATGTAGGGCAGCAGGTGGGCGACCGCCTGTTTCATGACGCGAGCCGATTTGACCACCTGCGGCAGGAACATCTTGCCAGCGCCAAACAGGTCGCCGACGTGGTTCATGCCGGCCATCAGCGGGCCTTCGATGACGGCGAGCGGCGGCTTGCCTTCACTTTCCAGCTTGGCGCGGACTTCTTCGGTATCGGCCACGACGAAATCGGTGATGCCCTTGATCAGCGCGTGTTCCAGGCGCTTCTCGACCGGCTGTTCACGCCAGCTCAAATCCGGGCCGCTGTCCTTGGCCTTGCCTTCCTTGACGGTCTGGGCGAACTCGACCAGCGCCTCGCCGGCACCCGGGTGGCGGTTCAACACCACGTCCTCGACCTTGGCGCGCAGTTCCGGCTCCAGGTCGTCGTACACGCCGAGCATGCCGGCATTGACGATGCCCATGGTCATGCCGTTCTGGATCGCGTGGTAGAGGAAAACGGTGTGAATCGCCTCGCGCACCGGGTCGTTGCCGCGGAAGCTGAACGAGACGTTGGAGACGCCGCCGGAAATGTGGGCGTGCGGCAGGTGCTGCTTGATCCAGCGCACCGATTCGATGAAATCGACGGCGTAGTTGTCGTGCTCCGGGATGCCGGTGGCAATGGCAAAAATGTTCGGATCGAAGATGATATCTTCGGCGGGGAAGCCGATTTCAGTCAGCAGAACATAGGCCTTGGCGCAGATTTCCGTCTTGCGGGCGAAGGTATCAGCCTGGCCCTGCTCGTCGAAGGCCATGACGATGACCGCGGCGCCATAGCGACGGGCGAGCTTCGCCTGTTCGAGGAACTTGGCCTCGCCTTCCTTCATCGAAATCGAATTGACGATGCCCTTGCCCTGGATACACTTGAGACCGGCCTCGATGACTTCCCACTTCGACGAGTCGATCATGATCGGCACCCGCGAAATGTCCGGTTCGGAGGCGATCAGCTTGAGGAACTTGTCCATGGCGGCCAGCGAATCGAGCATCGCCTCGTCCATATTGATATCGATGACCTGGGCGCCGTTCTCGACCTGCTGGCGGGCGACGGCCAGTGCATCGTCGAAGCGGCCTTCGAGGATCATCCGCGCGAAGGCTTTCGAGCCGGTGACGTTGGTCCGCTCGCCGACGTTGACGTACAGCGAGTTGTGGGTGACGTTGAAGGCTTCGAGGCCGGACAGGCGCAGCGCCGGTTCGATGACCGGGACCGGGCGCGGGGTGACCGGGGCGACGCGCTTGGCGATGGCGGCGATGTGTTCCGGTGACGTGCCGCAGCAGCCGCCGACGATGTTCACGATGCCGGCTTTTGCCCAGCTCTCGATCTCGTCGGCCAGCATGTCGGCGGTTTCGTCGTAGCCGCCGAAAGCGTTGGGCAGGCCGGCGTTGGGGTGCGCCGACACGTAGCAGTCGCAGACACGCGAAAGTTCCTCGACGTACTGGCGCAGCTCCTTGGCACCCAAGGCACAGTTCAGGCCGAAGGAGAGTGGTTGCACATGGCGCAGCGAATTCCAGAAGGCCTCGGCGGTCTGGCCGGACAGCGTGCGGCCAGAGGCGTCGGTAATGGTGCCGGAAATCATGACGGGCCAGCGACGCTTGGCGAGGTCAAAGAATTTTTCGATGGCGAATAGTGCGGCCTTGGCGTTCAGCGTATCGAATACCGTTTCGACTAACAGGATCTCGGCGCCGCCCTCGACCAGGCCGGTAATGGCTTCGACGTAGTTGGCAACCAGTTCGTCGAACGTCACATTACGGTAGCCGGGGTCGTTCACGTCCGGTGAAATCGAGGCGGTGCGGCTGGTTGGGCCAAGGACGCCGGCGACGAAGCGCGGCTTGGCCGGGTTGGCAGCGGTGAATTCGTCGCACAACTGGCGGGCCAGCCTAGCGCCTTCGAAATTCAGTTCATAGACGAGTTCAGTCAGGTTGTAGTCGGCCTGCGAAACTGCGGTCGAGTTGAAGGTACAGGTCTCGAGGATGTCGGCGCCGGCTTCGAGGTACTCGCGGTGGATGCCGCCGATGATCTCCGGGCGGGTCAGCACCAGCAGGTCATTGTTGCCTTTCAGGTCGTGCGGGTGATCGGCAAAGCGCTCACCGCGATAATCGGCTTCCTGAAGACCGTGACGCTGGATCATCGTGCCCATGGCACCGTCGAGGACGAGCAGGCGTTGCTGGAGCAGGGATTGGAGTTCGGACGTACGATCAGGCTGCATGGATCACCTCGGCAAAGCGGAAATGCACCGGGGACGCCGCAAAAACAAACGGCGCCACAAACCGGCAGGGTTTGCGAGCGCCGTTGATCATTGCCGAGCCTGGCCCCTGAGATGAAGGGTCGCAGCGCTCCTCGGCAGAAACGTTAGTTTACCGGCCGCGGCCCGGACTGCCAAGGGCCTTGATTTTGGGGCGTTTTTGCTGTCCCCCGGGGTGACGGTAAAACGTGTCTAGCCTTTCATCTCCACGCGTGTCGCGGTTTTCTTAACCCCGCCGGTGTCAGCGTCGAAATGGACCATGAAATAGGTTTCATCCAGCGGTGCCAGGCCTTCGATACGCCATTCCCAGATTTCCTCGTGCAGATTGTTGAAGGTCTGTTTCGAGGCCGGTATCCCGAACCGGCGGCGGATGTCGTCCTTACTCATGCCCATGCGAACTTTCGCGTAATTTGCCTCATTGAGCACTTGTTCGACCTGGCGGACAACCTGGTCGGGACCGATACTGATCATGTAGCAACTGCTACCGTTCGGTTGGCGGGTGTATTCCCAGATTCCGATGCCATCATCGTTCCAGTGGATAAACCCGGGTTTTCCCATGCGTGACAGGACTTCGGTCTGCGTTGTGACTCCAGGCTTGATCTTTTTCAGATTGACGTAGTCACCGGCCGGCCGGAGGGTAGCGACGAAGGCTGAAACAGCAGCGGAAATCCAGACAGGCAGCTTCATGGGGTTCGCGGTGGATGGGGAGCGACGAGTCTACGCCTTCGCCGGCTTACTTTCATAATATGGGACATCACCAATTTTGGGATTTTCCGATGCCGCACCTTGATCCCCTGGCCGCCGAGGACGTTCTGTCGCGGGAGCCACAGGCTGTGCTTGCCGATTGCCGGGCGGAAATCGTTCGGTTAGCACCGGCGAAGCGCTGGAAGCAGGTGGGTTACCTGGGTGATCAATGTACTTGAGGGCTTCGAGGGGCCGCTCGACGAGAACTACCACCGTGGCACGCTCGGCAGCTGGCGTTTGCGCGACCTACCGTGGTATTGAACGTAGGCGCTGGTGGAGCAGGGCGGCGGTTCCGCCGCAGAGCATCAGCCCTGCCATGCCGAAAGACAGCGTCAGCGTCGAACCCCACAGCGCTGGAGCGATGAGTGCCGCAGTCAGACCGTTGAATCCGGACTGAAGGAAGGTCTGGCAGGAGGCAGCCAGGCCGCGCTGGGCCGGGAAGGGGTCGAGGGCGAAGAGGCTCAGGCAGGGAGTAGCCAAGGACATGCCGAACGTATAGATGAAGATCGGCACGACGCTCCAGGGCAGGCCTGGCGACATGCTCAGATTCAGGGTTAGGTTGATGGCTGCGGCGCTGCCCATCACGACGTAGCCGAGGGCAATGGTCCGCGGTAGCGAGACTTTTCCGGCCAGTCGGCCCGACAGCCACGAACCGCTGAGCAGTCCGCTCATCGACGGCCCGAAGAGCCACAGGAAGCCGGTTTCCGGCACGCCGAGGTGGCTCATCAGGAAAATCGGGGCAGACAGGACATACAGGAAAAAGCCGCCGAAATTGAATGCCAGGGCCGCGCAGGCAGCTAGGAAGTGTGGCGAAGTCATCACTTTCCAGTAAGAGGCGGCAAGATAGGTCGGGCGCAGCGACTGGCGTTTTTCGGGTGGCAGGGTTTCCGGCAGTAGTTTCCAGCAGGCAAGCCACAGTGTGCCGGTCGACAACACCAGGAAGGCAAATACCGAACGCCAGCCTAAATATGTTTGCAACCAGCCGCCGATCAGCGGAGCAATGGCCGGGGCGAAAGCGAACATCATGGTGATCTGCGACATCAGCCGCTGGGCGGCCGAGCCATCATACAGGTCGCGGACGATCGCCCGGCTGATGACAATTCCGGCTCCGGCGCTAATGCCCTGCATGGCGCGCCAGAACCATAGGTGCTCGATTCGGGTGGCCAGCATGCAGCCCACCGAGGCTGCAGCAAAGAGGCCGATGGCAACGAGAATGACCTTGCGCCGACCGAAGCGATCGGAAATGGCCCCATGCCACAGGGTCATCACAGCAAACGAGAATAAGTAGGCCGACAGGGTCTGTTGTACTTCCAGAGGTGTGGCGTGCAGTTTTTCGCCAATTTCGTGGAAGGATGGCAGGTAAGTGTCGATGGAAAATGGGCCGAGCGCCGACAGGGCGGCCAGCAGGAAGACAATCCCCCGCGTGCTGCGCCGGTTATCTTCAGACACGGGCGAACCGACGGTACTGGATGGCTTCGGCAACGTGGGGAGCGCGAATATCGTCGCTGCCGGCGAGATCGGCGATGGTACGGGCGACCTTCAGAATACGATGCCAGGCGCGGGCGGACAGGTCGAGCTGGGCGGTAGCCTGCTTGAGCAGCTTGTTGCCTGCTTCGTCCGGCTGGCAGCAGGCGTCAACCTCCTGGGTATTGAGACGGGCGTTAGGTTTATGCTGGCGAGTTTGTTGCCTGGCCTGCGCCGCAGCGACCCGGGTGCGAACGGTGGCCGACGATTCACCCTCGGCCTTGCCGACCAGGGCATTGGCTGGGAGAGCTGGTACCTCGATAATCAAGTCGATGCGGTCGAGGAAGGGGCCGGATAGCTTGCCGCGATAGCGGGCAACCTGATCCGGCGTACACCGGCACTTGTTGTTGCCGTGGCCGAGAAAGCCGCAGGGGCAGGGATTCATGGCCGCGATTAGCTGAAATGTTGCTAAGATAGTATGAATAGTACTGTTCTCGATTCGTATGCTTAAAGCTATCAGTTACATAAGGTTTTCTAGTGCGATCCAAGGTGAGGGTAGCTCTACCGAACGACAGGAAATTCTAGTTCGTAATTGGTTAGCCAAGAACCCAGATTACGAATTGTCGAACCTTTCTGCCAAGGACCTTGGTCGTTCTGGTTTCAGTGGGGCACATCTAAAGCATGGCTTGGGTGGCATCCTCAATGCGATCGAATCCCAAAAAATCACTCAGGGTGACGTGCTTCTTATAGAAGCATTTGACAGGCTAGGAAGGCTTGTACCTTTAGAAATGATGGGGTTAGTCCAGACGATCGTTAACAAAGGAATAAAGGTTGTCACTCTTCAAGATCAACAGGAGTATACGAAGGATCGATTAAACAACGATGCATCGGCATTGTTCATTTTAGTCGGTAAAGTTCAACAGGCACATGATTTCTCAAAAAATCTGGGAGAAAGAATATCTGCATCATATGATGCAAAGCGAAGAAAAGCTAAAGCTGGTGGAAAAATTGTAATAGCTACTCCGTTTTGGTTGAATACCGATGGTACGATTAAATCTAGAGAAGGTGATGCAGTTAAAGCGTGTGTCGACCTGTTTTTGAAAGGACGAGG
>JAGWUW010000168.1 GCA_028868235.1 Betaproteobacteria bacterium
ACATAACCCAGCAAACCTGCTCCGAGCAGCACGATCACCGGGAAACGTTCCATCCAGTGCATGATCAGTTGGCTGGACCAGACGATCAGCGGAATACTCACCGCCAGGCCGAACACCAACAAAGCAAGATTGCCATGTGCCGCCCCGGCGACGCCGATAACGTTATCGAGACTCATCACGAAATCGGCCACGATGATAGTCTTCACCGCCCCCCATAAATGGGCGGAAGGCTCGATATCGTGCCCCTCTTCATCTTCCGGCAGCATCAATTTGACGGCGATCCAGAGCAGCAGCAAGCCGCCACCAAATTTCAACCAAGGCAGGTTCATGACCAGCGCGGCGAAGATAGTGAGCACGACACGCAAACTGACTGCACCAGCCACGCCCCAAACAATCCCCTTTTTACGCTGCTCGGGCACCAGATTGCGGCAGGCCAGCGCGATCACCACCGCATTGTCGCCTGACAAAACGATATCGATCAGAATAATCTGGCCGACGGCAATCCAGAATGCGGCAGAAGTAAGGTCAAATTCCATGCGAAAGCAAGCTGAGTCAGACAAATAAAAAGGCGGGCACTCGGCCCGCCTTTCTGGGTTGAGCTAGGTTCGAATTTTACAGCATGGCTTTCAGCAACTTGGCCATTTCGGACGGGTTGCGCGTCACCTTGAAGCCGCACTCCTCCATGATGGCAAGCTTGGCATCAGCGGTATCCGCACCGCCGGAAATCAGGGCGCCAGCGTGGCCCATACGCTTGCCGGCCGGGGCCGTAACACCAGCGATGAAGCCGACGATCGGCTTCTTCATGTTGGCCTTGCACCACTGGGCAGCTTCGGCTTCGTCCGGACCGCCGATTTCGCCGATCATGATGACGGCGTCCGTATCCGGATCGTCGTTGAACATCTTCATGACGTCGATATGCTTCAGACCGTTGATCGGGTCACCACCGATACCGACCGCGGACGACTGGCCGAGGCCAAGTTCGGTCAGTTGACCGACGGCTTCGTAGGTCAGCGTGCCGGAACGGGAAACGACGCCGATACGACCCTTCTTGTGGATGTGGCCCGGCATGATGCCGATCTTCACTTCGTCCGGGGTGATCAGGCCAGGGCAGTTCGGGCCGAGCAGCAGGGTCTTCTTGCCGCCCTTGGCTTCCTTTTCCTTCATCTTGTTGCGCACCATCAGCATGTCGCGGACGGGGATGCCTTCGGTGATGCAGATGGCCAGATCGAGGTCAGCTTCGACGGCTTCCCAGATGGCAGCGGCAGCACCCGGGGGCGGCACGTAGATGACGGACACGGTGGCGCCGGTTTCAGCGGCGGCTTCCTTGACAGAGGCGTAGATGGGCACGTCGAAAATCTTCTCTCCGGCCTTCTTCGGGTTCACGCCGGCGACGAAGCAGTTCTTGCCGTTCGCGTATTCGATACACTTTTCGGTATGGAACTGACCGGTCTTGCCGGTGATGCCCTGGGTGATGATCTTGGTGTCTTTGTTGATCAGGATAGACATTCGGTAGCTCCTTACTTGACCGCTTCGACGATCTTGGTGGCGGCCTCGGCCATGGAATCGGCAGAGATGATGGGCAGACCGGAATCCTTCAGGATCTGCTTGCCGATTTCTTCGTTGGTGCCCTTCATGCGGACGACCAGCGGCACGGACAGGTGGGTTTCCTTGGCAGCAGCGACAACGCCGGTGGCGATGGTGTCGCAGCGCATGATGCCGCCGAAGATGTTGACCAGAATGCCCTTGACCTTCGGGTTCTTGAGCATGATCTTGAAGGCTTCGGTGACCTTCTCGGTCGTGGCGCCACCGCCGACGTCCAGGAAGTTGGCCGGCTCGGCACCGAACAGCTTGATGGTGTCCATGGTGGCCATGGCCAGACCGGCACCGTTCACCAAGCAGCCGATATTGCCGTCGAGGGAGATGTAGGCCAGGTCGAACTTGGAGGCTTCGATTTCGTCGGCGTCTTCTTCGTCCAGGTCGCGCATGGCGACGATTTCCGGCTGACGGTACAGCGCGTTGGAGTCGAAGTTGAACTTGGCGTCGAGCGCCTTGACGGTGCCGTCGGCTTCGTGAATCAGCGGGTTAATTTCGGCCAGAGAAGCGTCGGTTTCCATGTAGCAGGTATACAGATTTTTCAGGGTCTGCACGCACTGAGGAATGGAGGCTTCGTTCATGCCCATGCCCTTTGCCAGGGTCAGGGCCTGCTCGTCGGTCAGGCCGACCAGCGGGTTGATGAAGACCTTGACGATCTTTTCCGGGGTCTTGTGGGCAACCTCTTCGATGTCCATGCCGCCTTCATAGGAGGCCATCATGGCAACGGACTGGGTAGCGCGGTCAGTCAGCGCGGCAACGTAGTATTCGTGCTGAATGTCGGCGCCTTCTTCGATCAGCAGGTTGCGGACTTTCTGGCCTTCCGGGCCGGTCTGGTGCGTGATCAGTTGCATACCGAGAATCTGGCCGGCGTATTCGCGAACTTTTTCCAGCGAGGTTGCGACCTTGACGCCACCGCCTTTACCACGGCCACCGGCGTGAATCTGGGCCTTGACCACCCAGACCTTGCCGCCCAGGGTTTCGGCTGCCTTGACTGCGTCTTCGACGGTCGTGCAGTGAATCCCGCGCGGAACCGTAACGCCGAATTTCTTCAGGATTTGCTTGCCCTGATATTCGTGAATTTTCATGCGCTTTCCTTGCGTTTAGTTGAGTTGCGAGCAATGAGCAGTGGCCGAACTGTCCCCCGACCCCACCCGGTTATACCGTTTGTAACCTGAAATCTTATCACATAGATCAAAAACCTGATCAGCCCAAAATTCATAATTACAGGACTCATTCCGAGGCGGCTATGGTCTTTCGCAACAACGGTAGAAGCGACGCTGCGGCGAAGATTAAACTGAGCACCGAGGCCAGCCAGAAACCCGCGATGCCGAGCGGTGGCACCCACCGATAGCAAAGCCAGGCCCCACCAAGCAACCCGATGCCCCAGAAGCAAAAAGTCTGGACCAGCATGGGCACGAAGGTTACGCGATAGGCGCGCAGGCAATGTCCGGCCACCGTCTGCAGCGCATCGAAAAACTGATAGATGGCGACGTAACCCACCAATCCGACGGCGACCATGCGCACTGCCGGATCGTCTGTATAGGCTGCGACAACCGGCCCAGCACACAACCAGAGCGACAGACCGACCAGCGAGGACGATCCGGCGGCCAGCCACAGGCCTACTCGAATGGTGGCCTTCGCCCGCGGCGCATCGTGCGCACCGACAGCCTGGCCGAGTGCCGCCATGGTGGCAATGGCAAGCGACAGCGGCAACATATAGATCAGTGCCGACAGGTTGGCAACGATGCGATGACCGGCCACGACGGTAGCGCCGAGCGAAGCGACGAACAGGCTGACAAGGGTAAATGAAGTGATCTCCACTAGGTTCGACAAACCCATCGGCACACCCAGGCGCAATAGCTCCCGCCAGGTTGGCCAGCGCGGCAACGACCACCCGGCAAACGGCCGATAGCGGCGACCGAGGGGACCGACGGCAAGGTACAGGGCACCGCTGGCGCAGGCCAGCCAGGCGACCAGAACGTTGGACAGTGCACAACCGGCCACCCCGAGCGGCTCGCCGAGCCAGCCCTGCAAAGCGAAGCCCCAGGCCAGGACGGCGTGCAGACAAAGGCTGACCAGGCCGATGCCCATCAAGACACGCGGCTTGCCAAGCGCATTGCAGAAAGCATAAAAGGTTCGATAGAACAAGGATGCCGGCAGGCTCCAGGCCAGCAGGCCGAGATACTGACGGACCTTGGCTTCGACCGCAGGATCCATACTGGAGAAGCCCAACACGGCGCCCGGGTGGGTAAGAAACAAGACACCCGGCACAGCCAGCAGTACGGCCAGCCAGAAGCCTTGCTGCAGCACGTTGGCCACCTCGTCGTCGCGGCCGGCCCCATGCAGGTGGGCAACGACCGGCGCCACCGCTTGCAGCACGCCGACCAGCGCAAAGACCACCGATATCTGGACACCGCCGCCGATGGCTACCGCCGCCAGATCAACCGAACTGACATGGCCGAGAACGGCCGTATCGACCACCATCATGCCGATGGAGGCAAGTTGGGCGATCAGGATGGGGAAAGCATGGGCAATCAGCCCCCGGGCAGCACGGCAGAACATGGCGCGCATTGTCGCACGACGGAGCCAGACAAACGCCAGCCCAACAGGGGCGACAAAAAGACATCCCAAGTTGATCTGGCTCAAGCAGCTTTTTTCCCACGATATGAGAATTATCGGTTCAGGAGGGAGTCCATAATGAAACAAGGCCTACACGCCATAGAAAATGCGAGTCGCGACGAAATCGTCGCCCTGCAAACCGACAGACTGAAGTGGACGCTACAACACGTCTACCGCAACGTGGCCCATTACAAGACCGCCTTCGACAACGCCGGGGTGCATCCGGACGATTTCAAATCGCTGGCCGATCTAGCCAAGTTTCCCTTCACCACCAAGCAGGACCTGCGCGACAACTATCCCTACAACATGTTTGCCGTACCGCGCGAACAGGTCGCCCGCGTCCATGCGTCGAGCGGCACCACTGGCAAGCCTACCGTCGTCGGTTACACGAAAAAGGACATCTACACCTGGTCCGACCTGATCGCCCGCTCGATCTACGCCTCCGGCGGTCGGCCGGGCGACATCGTCCATGTCGCTTACGGCTACGGCCTATTTACCGGCGGCCTGGGCGCTCATTACGGTGCCGAGAAGCTTGGCTGCACAGTGATCCCGATGTCCGGCGGGCAGACCGAGAAACAGGTTCAGTTGATCTGCGATTTCAAGCCGAACATCATCATGGTCACCCCATCGTACATGCTCAACATCGCCGACGAATTCCGGCGCCAGGGCATTGATCCAACCAGCACCGACCTGCGCATCGGCATCCACGGTGCCGAACCGTGGACCGATGCCATGCGTCGCGAAATCGAGACCGCCTTCGCCATCGATGCCATCGACATCTACGGCCTATCGGAAGTCATGGGGCCGGGCGTCGCCAACGAATGTGCGGAGAGCAAGGACGGCCCAGTCATCTGGGAAGACCATTTCTATCCGGAAATCATCGATCCGGTGACCGGCGAAGTACTGTCCGAGGGCAGCAAAGGTGAACTGGTATTCACCTCGCTGACCAAGGAAGCGATGCCCATCGTCCGCTACCGCACCCGTGACCTGACTCGCCTACTGCCGCCAACTTCGCGCGCCATGCGTCGTATCGACCGCATTACCGGCCGCTCCGACGACATGCTGATCATCCGCGGCGTCAATGTCTTCCCATCGCAAATCGAAGAGTTGATCCTCAAACAACCCAAGCTGTCGCCCCACTACGTGATCGAAGTCAGCCGCGATGGCCACCTCGACTCCATGAAGATCAACGTCGAAATCAAGCCGGAATTCGCTTTCGCGAGCGGCCCCGAGAAGGAGTTTGTGGCACACGACCTTCAGCACCACATCAAATCCTACATCGGTGTCTCGGCCAGGATAGAAATCGTCGAGGTCGGCGGTATCGAGCGTTCGATCGGCAAGGCGCGGCGCGTTATTGACAAGCGCCCGAAATAAGCCAAAACCCCCACTTTGTGCGGGGTTAGCCATCCCACTAAACGATACGGACTCGCAGGCTGCCGACGCCATCGACGTCGGCTTCGAGCACATCGCCGCGCTGAAGCGCCCCCACGCCGGCCGGCGTACCGCTATAGATCAGATCGCCGGCCTCCAAGCGCACCATCGTAGATAGGTTAGCGATGATGTCCGGCACCTTCCACAACATGTCCGCCAAGTCGCCCTGCTGGCGAAGCTGGCCATTAACGTTTAGCCAGATGCCTCCCTTCGCTGGGTGTCCACAAGCCGCAGCCGGATTGATCACACCGGCTACCGCAGACTGGTCGAATCCCTTGCTCATATCCCACGGATGGCTCTTTTCCTTGGCCCGCGCCTGGATATCCCGGCGCGTCAGGTCCAGCCCGACGGCGTAACCGAAGATCAGCCCCCGCGCCGCTTCAACGGAAACGTTCTCGCCGCCAGCGCCCAAAGCGACCACCATTTCGATCTCGTGGTGCAGGTTCTGGGTCAGCGACGGGTATTTGACGGGCAGTTCGCCATCGCCCCCAACCAGCGCATCGGCCGGTTTGGTGAAGAAAAACGGTGGCTCGCGGCCTTCTGCCTGGTCGGTGGCGCCCATTTCACGGGCATGTTCGGCATAGTTGCGGCCGA
>JAGWUW010000169.1 GCA_028868235.1 Betaproteobacteria bacterium
CTTACGGGGGCGACGCCCGCGACCGCTCGGTTTACTCTCTGCCGGAGCCGCTTCCCCTTCGAGAATGGCAGCCTCGACAGCTTTACCGCTTTCGCCAGCTGATATGATTAGCTCTTGGTCGCGGCTATTGCGGCTGCGGCGAAAACCTCGGCGTACCTTGCCATCTACTGCTTCGGCGAGCTGCGCCTCCGTCGCCACTAGTGCTGCCTCGACAACAGGCACCGACTCGGAGGCCGGTACGACCTCGGCAACGGAAATTGCCTCAACAACCACCTCGGCCGCTGGCAGACGTTCCCGGTCCCGGCCATTACGCCCGCGGCGTCCGCCCCGACGACGCTGGTTGCCGGTGGACTCGGGTTCCGCTGCTGTCACCTCGGCCAGAGCAGGAGCCGACTCGATAACCACCGCAGCTTCGGCAGCAACCGCTTCGGCGGGCACTTCACCTTCCACCGCCACCACTACCGGTCGGGCCGGGGCACGGAATACGAAGGCTCCCTTGTCGTCACGGCCGAAACCAAGCAAGCCTCGGCCCGCCGCCTCTTCCAGCAAATTTCCGAAACTGCGGAAACCGTAATAGCTTTCGTTGAACCCCGGATTCCTGCGCTTGACGACTTCCTTGAGCACGGAAGCCCAGATGCGCTCGCTTTCGCCACGGTCGGCAATCAAGTCGGCAAAAGTCGTGGCAACAATATCAACTGCCTTGGCCTTGCGCTCCTCCTGTTTCTCGCTACGTCGGGCTTCCTCCTCCGGCGAGCGCTTCTCGCGCTCGCGGCGCTGACCGCCACGATGCGCCTCACGGTCGCGCACCAGATCATCGTAGTAGATGAATTCATCGCAGTTGGTGATCAGCAGGTCGGAACAGCTCTGCTTGACGCCGACGCCGATGACCTTCTTGGCGTTCTCGCGCAGTTTCGATACCAGCGGTGAGAAGTCGGAATCACCGGAAATGATCACGAAGGTATCGACATGTGCCTTGGTGTAGCACAGATCGAGGGCATCGACGACCATGCGGATATCGGCCGAATTCTTGCCGGATTGGCGGACGTGCGGGATTTCGATCAGTTCGAAATTAGCCTCGTGCATGGCTGCTTTGAAGCCCTTGTAGCGCTCCCAGTCGCAATAGGCCTTCTTGACGACGATGCTGCCCTTGGCGAGCAGACGCTCGAGAACGGGGCGGATATCGAATTTTTCATACTGTGCGTCGCGTACGCCAAGGGCGATGTTTTCGAAATCACAGAAGAGCGCCATGCTGGCGGTGTCGTTGGGTGCGGCCATGAAATGCTTTCAACTGGAGGAGGCCGGAGTATACCGCCTCGCCACACCACCGCCAGCGTGGAACGTCCTGTCACAATGCGGGACAAGTACCCATGTCACTCCCAATTTTCGGGCGTATGATGAAGTTGCTGCAACGCAGCACCCGCTGCGCTGCAGCAAGCCGACAGAGAACCGGCAACCGTCTCAGGGGTTTCGCATGAACAGCATGCTGACAATTGATGGCAACGAAGCCGTCGCCAACGTGGCATTCCGCGTTTCCGAAGTGATCGCAATTTACCCGATCACGCCCTCCTCCGGCATGGGGGAACTTTCCGACGAATGGGCCGCGCAGGGCCGCAAAAACTTGTGGGGAAGTATCCCCACCGTCATCGAACTACAATCCGAGGGCGGAGCAGCAGGTGCTGTCCATGGCGCGCTGCAAGCCGGTGCCCTGGCGACGACCTTCACAGCATCGCAAGGCCTCTTGCTGATGATACCGAACATGTACAAGATCGCTGGCGAACTGACGCCAACAGTCTTCCATGTCGCAGCCCGCGCCGTCGCCACGCATGCGCTGTCCATTTTCGGCGATCACTCGGATGTGATGGCCACCCGCGGCACCGGCTTCGCCCTGCTCGCCTCCAACTCGGTGCAGGAAGCGCAGGATATGGCGGCCATCGCCTCGACGGCGACACTGACCGGACGCATCCCGGTTCTGCATTTCTTCGACGGCTTCCGCACCTCGCACGAAGTCGCCAAGATTGCGCCACTCGCCGACAAGACGCTGCATGCCCTGCTTGACCAAACGCTGATCGATACCCAGCGCCGCCGCGCCCTGTCACCGGAACACCCCGTTTTGCGCGGCACAGCCCAGAACCCGGACACCTTCTTCCAGTGCCGCGAGGCGCAGAACCCATGGTTCGATGCGTTCCCCGGCATCGTGCAGCACAGTATGGACCGCTTTGCCAAACTGACCGGCCGAGCCTACCGACTGTTCGACTACGTCGGCGCGCCCGATGCCGAGCGCATCATTGTGTTGATGGGATCCGGTGCAGAGACCGTTCAGGAAACCGTCGACGACCTCATGCGATCTGGAGAAAAGGTCGGCCTGCTCAAAGTTCGCCTCTATCGCCCGTGGGCACCAGATGCCCTGCTCGCAGCCCTGCCGCCTACCGTGCGTACCATCGCGGTGCTCGACCGCACCAAGGAACCCGGCGCTGACGGCGAACCGCTGTTCAAGGACGTGCTGGTCGCCCTGGCCGAGGATGCCGCCAGCGAGAAACCCCGTTTTGCCGCCATGCCCAAGGTCATCGGCGGTCGCTACGGGCTGGGTTCCAAGGAATTCACCCCGGCCATGGTTGCCGCGGTTTTCGCCGCCTGCGCGGAAACAATGCCCAGACGCCGCTTCACGGTTGGCATCCGTGACGACATCACCAGCCTGTCGCTGGCCTTCGACCCGAGCTTCCGTACAGTTGCTGCTCGCGCGAACTTCGCCGCCGTCTTCTACGGCCTCGGCTCGGACGGCACAGTGTCAGCCAACAAAAATTCGATCAAAATTATCGGCGACGAAACCGAATTATTCGCCCAAGGCTACTTCGTCTACGACTCGAAGAAATCTGGAGCGATGACAGTGTCCCACCTGCGCTTTGGTCCGCAGCCGATCCGCTCGGCCTACCTGACCGATGACAGCGATGCGCGGTTCGTCGCCTGCCACCAACCGCACTTCCTCGATAAGCACAATCTGCTCGCCCACGCTGCACCGGAAGCGGTATTCCTGCTGAACACCGATATCCCACCGGATCAGGTCTGGATGCGACTACCCACCAGCGTACAGCAGCAAATCGTCGCCAAGCGTATCCGTTTCTACGTCATCGATGCCTATCAGGTTGCCCAAGCTGCAGACATGGGCCGGCGCATCAACACGGTAATGCAGACATGCTTCTTCGCCATTTCCGGCATACTGCCCGAAACCCATGCCATCACCGCGATCAAGCGTGCCGTGGAAAAGACCTACGGCCGCAAGGGTCGGCGCATTGCCGAGTTCAACTACCGCGCCATCGACCAGACTTTGGCCTGCCTGCATCGCGTGGCAATCCCGGAGTGCACCACCTCGACAGCACCAGTACGCGCAGCCTCCTGTTTACCGGGAGACGATTTCATTCACCGTGTCACGCTACCACTGATCGCTGGTCAAGGCGACCAACTGCCCGTTTCGCTCTTCCCGGTCGACGGCACCTGGCCGAGCGGTACGGCACGCTACGAAAAGCGCAATCTGGCCTTGGAAATCCCGGTATGGGACGAGGCCTTATGTACGCAGTGTGGCAAGTGCGTCTTCGTCTGCCCGCATTCGGCCATCCGCGCCAAGACTTTCCTGGTGGCGGCGGCTGAAAATGCGCCACTGACCTTCAAGCATGCCCTGGCACGCAGCAAGGACTACCCGAGCGGCACGCACATGAGCTATCAGGTCGCCCCGGAAGACTGTACCGGATGCACCCTGTGCGTCGAGGTCTGCCCAATCCGCGACAAGTCGAATATTTCGCACAAAGCCCTCAACATGGCAGAACAAGCTCCCTTGCGTGACGCCGAGGTGGCAAACTGGAATTTCTTCCTGACCCTACCCGATTTCGACCGGCAATCCGCCAAGCGCACCGCTCTCCCCAGTGCCATGCTGCTGCAGCCCCTGTTCGAGTTCTCGGGGGCCTGCGCCGGTTGTGGTGAAACACCTTATATCCGGCTGGCCACGCAGTTGTTCGGCGACCGCATGCTTGTCGCCAATGCTACCGGCTGTTCGTCGATCTACGGCGGCAACCTGCCGACCACGCCCTACACCAAGGATGCTCACGGCCGCGGACCAGCCTGGAGCAATTCGCTGTTCGAGGACAACGCCGAATTCGGCCTCGGCATGCGTCTGGCAACCAACAAGCTAGCTGACGCGGCACGCAGCCAGTTGCTCGCGCTCGCCCCGCAACTCGATGCGGGGCTGGTGCAAAGTCTGCTCGATGCCGAGCAGCACAGTGAAACCGGCATCCACGAGCAGCGCGTGCGAGTTGAACAGTTGCGCGCAGCCCTGACACAGCTCGATACACCGGCCGCCCGGCAACTGGCCGCCGTATCCGACACCCTGATCCGGCGCAGCGTGTGGATCATCGGTGGCGATGGTTGGGCCTACGACATTGGTTTCGGCGGCCTCGACCACGTCTTGGCCTCTGGGCAGGACATCAATATCCTGGTTCTCGATACCGAGGTATATTCCAACACTGGCGGCCAGAACTCGAAGGCGACGCCGCTCGGTGCTGTTGCCAAGTTCGCGGCCGGCGGCAAGCCCAACCGCAAGAAGGATCTGGCGCGCATTGCCATGGACTACGAGAACGTCTTCGTCGCCCAAGTGGCCTACGGCGCAAAGGATGTGCATACGCTGAAGGCTTTCCTCGATGCTGAAAGCTACCCTGGGGTATCAATCATCATCGCCTACAGCCCATGCATCGCCCACGGTGTCGATCTATCGCACAACCTGCGTCAGCAAGAACTGGCGGTCAAATCCGGACACTGGCCGCTACTCCGCTACGACCCGCGGTTACGCGCTCAGGGCCGGAACCCGTTATCGGTAGACAGTGCCCCCCCGTCTATCCCATACCGAGAATTCGCCCAACACGAGGCGCGCTTCACGGTGCTGGAACGCTTGCATCCGGAACATGCCAATCGCCTGATGGACGAAGCTGAAGCTGCTGCCCGCGCTCGCCACCGCGAATACACTGAACTGGCCGCGCTCGTTCCGGCGGAAAAGACTGCGCCCCAAGCGGAGGAGAAATCCGATGTCTGACCTGTCCACATCTTATCTCGGGCTAAGGCTGAAGAACCCGATCGTTCCATCCTCGACACCGCTTACCCGCAACGCAGATACCCCCCTGCACTTGGAAGATGCTGGCGCTGCCGCCATCGTCATGCACTCGCTGTTCGAAGAGGATGTACGTAACGACGAGCGGATGATCGACCGCTTCCTAGTCCATCCCGAACCATTTGGCGAAGCGAGCGGCCACTTACCCGCCAGCAGAGACTACGAGAGCAAACTCGACCGCTATCTAGCGCAGATTCAGCACCTCAAATCCCGATTGGATATTCCCGTCGTAGCCAGTCTGAACGGTGATTCGCTTTCCGGTTGGGTCGAACTCGGCCACGAACTGGAAGCTGCCGGCGCCGATGCCCTGGAGTTGAATGCCTGGCATCTTCCAGGCAGCCCATGCGAAACCGGCGGCGGCGTCGAGGATCGCTACATCGCCTTGCTGACCGAATTGAAATCCGTAGTCGGTATACCCATCTGTCTCAAGCTCTCGCCTTTCTTCTCGGCCCTGCCAAATTTCGTGCGCCGAGCAGAACTGGCAGGTGCTGCCGGGGTTTCGCTGTTCAACCGCTTTTTCCAGCCGGATATCGATCTCGATACATTGACTGTGATCGACCGTGCCCAGCTGTCGACCTCGGCCGACGGCCTCCTCGCCATGCGCTGGATCGCCATCCTTCGCGGTCATACGCAGATCACGCTGGCAGCTTCCGGAGGCATCCACACGGCAGGCGACGCACTCAAGATGCTGCTCGCCGGCGCCGACGTCACCCATGTGGCGAGCAGTGTGCTGCTCAATGGCCCTTCCCGAATTGTGCAGATGCTGAAAGATCTCGAGCACTGGCTGAGCGAACGCGAATACGAGTCAGTGGCGCAACTGAAGGGCTCGATGAGCCAGCGCAACCATCCAGACCCATCTGCCTTCGCCCGCTGCGCCTATCTCAATGCCATTGACACATTCACGCCACCTGCAGGCGTCCGCTACTGAGGCCTTTTCGGCAGATTCTTGGCGCATTTTTAGCAGGCATCAAAGCCGCACTCAGGCCGGGCAAATAACATCGACCCGCCAAACAATTTCCGAAAGGGGGAAAGACAATGAGTGGCGCTTTCACTAAATCGATGGCGC
>JAGWUW010000170.1 GCA_028868235.1 Betaproteobacteria bacterium
GATGCACTGGCCGACCCGGCTGCGGTCAAGCACCCCGACTCCTGCTTCCTCGTCCGGCCCGACGAAGCCGCACCCGGCTACCCCTTGTCGCGCCTGCCGGCCAGTGTCTCAAGCTTCGGCGGCCTGCTGGTCGACTGCTCGCAGGTGCTGGCCGCCCTCGACCGCAACCTGACGCGGCGCCCCGGCAAGGCCGTGGAACCCGATCTCAACGCGCCGCCGGCCATGTTGCAGTCCTTGCGCGTCGCGATCGGCGGCAAGAGTTCGCGACGCTTCAGCCGCACCCACTTCCGGCCACGCGGCGACCTCGTTGCCGGCCTGCCGTCGGTCATCGATTTTCTCGACGGCAACGCCTTCTCGCGGCGCGCGGTCGATGCAGCCAGCCGCTACGACGGGCGTGAATTCACCTCCAGCGAATGGGCGCTGGTCGACGAAAGCCCGGACGGCTTCCGCCTGCGCTACATCAAGGGCGAGAAGAAACAGCTCGGCGCCGGCGACATCGTGGCCCTGCAACCTCGTGAGTCGAGCAAGATTCACCTCTGTCTCGTCCGCCGCATCTCGTCAACGCAGGTCCGTCTCGAGATCGGCCTGCAACTGATGTCGCCGCAAGTGAGCGTGGTCGATGTGACCATCGACGATGCCGCGGAAAGCCGGGCCATTTTCCTGCACAGCCTGCCGGCCTACGGCAAACACTCGGGACTGATCACTTTGCCGGGACATCACTGTTCAGGCCAGAAAGTCCGCATCAACTTGCCTGGGCGCTCCTTGCACCGCCAGCTCGGCGCCTGCATGGAAGCCAACGAGGGGTTGGAATTCTTCACCCTCGAACAGCTGCCCGACTAAACGCCGGACCCCGCCCAAGCCATTGGCTATTAACGCCTTTGAAGCGACCTGTTCCGGTTGCCGCTTGCCTCCCGGGATGACTACACGGCACAATCCGTGCCTTGCCCTGTTGCCGTCCGACATGGCATGAACCCTATCGATACAGGCCCCCTTTCCCGATGCTCAGCTACCGCCACGCCTTTCACGCCGGCAACCACGCCGATGTGCTGAAACATCTCATCCTGGTACAGATTGCCGAATATATGGGCGAGAAGCCGGCACCGTTCTGGATCATAGACACCCATGCCGGGGCTGGGCGCTATTCGCTGGAATCGCCACATGCCGCGAAGCTCGGGGAATACAAGGATGGCATTGGCCGTCTGTGGGATGCTAAGGGCCTGCCTCCGGCTGTCATCGACTATGTCGATCTGGTCCGTCAGTTGAATCCGGACGACCAACTCAAACATTACCCAGGTTCGCCATGGCTGGCTCGCCAGTTGCTGCGCGACAACGACCGGCTGCGTGTCTATGAAATGCACAGCACGGATATCAAGCTGCTGCACGAGTGCTTCAAGGGGAACGGCCGCGCGGTCAGCGTTTCCGAAGGCGATGGCTTTGCCGGCCTGAAGGCCCTGCTCCCTCCTCCGCCACGGCGCGCCTTGGTATTGATCGACCCGTCCTACGAAACCAAGGGCGATTACGCCGCGGTCGTCAAAGGTCTGCAGGAAGCGCTCAAGCGTTTTCCCACCGGCACCTACGCTGTGTGGTATCCAATGCTTGCCAAGCTCGAATCTCGCCAGCTACCGGGGCGACTGAAAGCGCTCGGCGCGAAAAACTGGCTGCATGCAACCCTGGAGGTCAAAGGGCCGGCCAAGGACGGCTTCGGCATGAACGGCAGCGGCATGTTCATTATCAATCCGCCATGGACACTGGAAAAGAAGCTGCACGAAACCCTGCCCCGCTTGACCGAATTGCTGACCCAGGGCGAGGGTGCCAAATTCACGCTGGAAAGCGAATCGACCTAACTCCTTCCGAAGCACGCCACTAGCTGAACTCGGTGTACTTGGCCCTTGAACCGTAGGCCTTGTCGACCGGGTATTTGCTGTCGTTCTTGCGCAACTTGTCGTAAGCCGCCGCGACAAGGTCGATGCCGGCCTTATCGGCGACCAATAGCAGAAGCAACAGGATGTCGGCGCACTCGTCACGCAAGGCCTCTGCCGCTTTCGGTTCGCCCGGCAGCGCATCGATCTCCGCATCAGTCTTCCACTGCGTCAGTTCGAGCAACTCGGCCGCTTCCAGGTTAAGTGACACGATCAGGTTGCGCAGAGAGTGAAACTGGCGCCAGTCGCGCGCATCACGGAACGCCAGTACGGCGGCAGTGAGGGCCGAAATATCGCTCATTTCCCGATTCCTTTATTCGAAGCGGCGATGATGCCAGCCGTTAGCGCAACCGACAACGCCGCTAGAATGGAGGCCTCCTCGATGACTGCTTGCCTCATGAAACTCCCTTCATTGAATGTGCAAATCCTGCTTGGCTGCCTGCTCGCCCTGGCCGGTGGCGTTTGGCTATCTGCCCAAGGCTCAGCCCCCGGAGTTGGTGAAGCGCTGTATGGCGCAAAATTGCTCGGCAATCTTTTCCTCGACCTGTTGCGCATGGTGCTGGTACCGCTGGTTTTCGCCTCCATCGTAACCGGCGTGGCCAATTTGCGTGCCCACGATCAGATCCATCGAGTGTGGACGACAACGCTCGCTTTCTTCCTGCTTACCATGGGTATCGCCATTGTCATCGGCTTTGGTGCGGCGCACCTGTTCCGCCCCGGCGAGGGTCTCCATCTCCAAATGTTTGCTGAGGCCACCCGCAACTACCAGTCCCGGCAGATGCCCTTGCCCGACTATATCGCCCAGTTCCTGCGTGGCCTATTTCAGAACCCGTTCAAGGCACTGGCCCAGGGTGATATCCTGGCTATCGTGATCATTGCGCTGTTTCTTGGCATCGCACTGGTCATCGGCGGCGAACGGTATCGCAACATCCGCAACCTGATGACCGAGTTGCAGGAACTTTGCCTGATGGTCGTCGGCTGGATCATGCGCTTGGCACCACTCGGCCTGGCCGCCCTGCTGCTGCAACTAGTCGCTACGCAGAACAGCGCCCTACTAGCCAGCCTCGGGCATTTTATCGTCGTCATCATCGGCTCTACGCTGTTCCATGGCGTGATCGTATTACCGGCCATTCTCTGGCTGGTGACCGGCGTATCGCCCCTGCGTTTTTTTAAGGGAGCCCGCGAAGCGCTGCTCACCGCCTTCGTCACCAGTTCAAGCAGCGCCACGCTGCCGATCACGTTGCGATGCACGGAACAGCATTTGCACGTCAGGAAGGACATTGCCAGTTTTGTTGTGCCTCTCGGGGCAACGGTGAACATGGACGGCACGGCGCTTTACGAGGCTGCTGCCGCCCTGTTTGTCGCCCGTCTAGCAGGGATCGAACTGGATCTCGCCAGTCAGATGGTCGTATTTTTTGTCGCCATGCTCGGTGCAATCGGCGCCCCCGGCATCCCCAGCGTCGGCATGCTGTCGATGGTGCTGGTGCTCGAATCCGTCGGCCTGCCCACCGAAGCCATTGCCATCCTGCTCCCTATCGACCGCCTGCTCGATACAGTGCGCACTGCGGTCAACGTCGAAGGCGATATGGTCGGTAGCCTGGTGGTACAAAAGCTGACCGAAAAACCCCCGACAACCTGAACCTTAGCGCTCGGGAACCTCGATACCTTGGCGGTGCAGCCAAGCCTTGTCGAGCTCCCAACGCACTTGCTTGATACCCGGCTGGCCTAGAACGATACCCCTCGCCTCATCCTGCAATTGACCCAGTAACTGCTCGGCGGCGATAAAGGCCGGGTTGTTGGCATCCTTGACGTTGATGTCCGGATAGAGCACGCCGAGCATGCGAAAGGCTGGCACGTCGAAATTGCGCGGCGTAGTCATCACGGCCGCATCACCCTCAACCCTTAGGACATGGAAATGGTAGGGATAATCCCTTAATTTTTGGCTTGCCTTGGTTTCGAGAGCCTGATTCAGCTCGCGGGTACGCGGGTCGGGTCGCTGAATTACCCAATCAAGGGCTATCAGCAGCGCGATCACTATCACTATCCATTGCCACGTTCTAATAGCGCGAAGATTCATGCCAACTCCTTGGAAATGCCCCGCAGGCGGCGTACAGCGTAACATGTACGGGTTTGCTTGCGGTCGACCGGAAAGGTGCCCCGCCACGATGATTAAAGGAGAAGATGATGCCCCTGTTCAAACTCGGTGATAAAACCCCGCAACTCGGCGAAAATGCCTGGGTCGCTCCCAACGCTACGGTGATCGGCGACATCCGCCTCGGCAAGAATGCCTCGATCTGGTGGAACGCCACCTTACGCGGCGATAACGACCCGATCCACATCGGCGACAACACCAACATCCAGGACGGCTCGGTACTGCACACCGACGAAGGGGTACCAATGCACATCGGCAACGATGTTACCGTTGGTCATCTCGTCATGCTGCACGGCTGCACGGTAGGTGACGGCAGCCTGATCGGCATCGGCTCGGTCATCCTCAACCGCGCAGTCATCGGCAAGGGCTGCATCGTCGGCGCCAACACCCTGATTCCCGAAGGCAAGGTTTTTCCGGACCGTTCGCTGATTGTCGGTTCGCCCGGCAAGGTGGTGCGGGAGCTAAGCGAAGAGGATGCTGCCCGGCTGAAGCTCTCGGCCGAACATTACGTTGCCAATGCCGCCCGCTATCGGGATACGCTTGAAGCGCTCTAAGCATGCGCTGCGGCTTGCCGCCTTGCCGCTGCTCGCCTTTGCCTGGCCGGCCATGGCAGCCGATCTGTGTGCCGATTTGCCCAAGCCTTCTGTCACCGTCAAACGGCTGGAAGCACCGATCACGCTCAACACGGTCTACAGCTACCAGTCGCTGACCAATCTGGGTTCCGCCCGTGCTCGGCCCGGGCAGCAGGTGCTCGGCTTGACACGAGGCAACGCCATGGCACGCTTCACCTCCAACACACCAGCGGTGATCGACGCCAGCGGACGCTGGGAATGTGCCAGTCCACAGATCGTCCTAACCTACGGTTTCAACCCATTGACCGTTTACGTCGCGCGCGAATTTCCGCCCGGCAGTTGCGCGCACAAGGAAATCCATAACCACGAAATGCGCCACGTGGAAACCTACCAGAAGCACCTTATCGACATTGAAAAAAGCCTGACTGAAACCCTAAACGCGCGCTTTGCCACCGGTAGCATCTGGCGCGGTCCTGCCGGTCAAACTGCGGCACGTTTGCAAAACGAATTGGACGAACGCTGGCTACCTTACGTGCAGCGTGAAATCCAGAAAGTTGATGCGGCGCAGGCGATGATCGACACGACCGAGGAATACGAGCGGGTCTCGAATGCCTGCGACGGCCAAATCACCAAGCGCTTGCGACAGCGGAATTGAGCACACCAGAAAAAAGGCCAACGCCGGTCTGACGGTGGCCTCTGGTTCATGCTGAAGCAATCTGCTTTAGAGGGTGCTGGCCAAATTTGACAGTGTGATGTGCTGGCTAACGGTTTCCATGACTTTCTGCAGACCGATTCGGGCCTTTGTATTGATCACCAGAGGTGCGCGCAGGCTGGGCATGATGGCCGCCTTACCGTTCTCTTCTTTCTTGAACAGCACTTGCATGACCGTAACGTCATCCGCAGTCGGCGATTGCAGCAACGCAGTCTCGAGATCGCTCAGTAGCAGCTCGTAGCTGAAACCAAGGGTGGCCGGATCGACGATCTGCAAGGCAAATCCTGGATCGTCCAGCGACTGCAGCGTATAGCTGCTCGGCTGCGCGCTCCCTTCATCATGGACCAGCATGAAGCGCTTGCTCTGTTCGAAACCAACCAGGCCGTTGGGGAAGGTAATAATTTTCTCCGGATTCACTTCCACGGCGCCGAATAAATAGGTTTCCACTTTCATCCGCATCTCCTCCATTCGATTGGAATAGTATCGGCCAGCATCCTACACGAACTGGGTGCGGTTGTATTTTCCAGCTGGATTGCGCATAGTTCACCCCCCTTTTTTGCTGCACAGCCGCAACCATGCTTGCACCTATCGAACACCGCATTGCCCTTGAACTCAGCGTTCGCCCGGCCCAGGTCATCGCTGCCATCGCCCTGCTCGACGAAGGTGCGACTGTGCCCTTCATCGCCCGCTACCGCAAGGAAGTCACCGGCGAGCTGGACGACACACAACTGCGCAACCTCGCCGAACGCCTGACCTACCTGCGCGACCTCGAAGACCGCCGGGTGGCCGTGCTGGCCAGCAT
>JAGWUW010000171.1 GCA_028868235.1 Betaproteobacteria bacterium
GTACATACCGACTTCAAAGATACCAACCACCCGGAAAGACTTCAGCCGAGGCACGACGCCAGCCGGTGTCACAGTTCCCTGCGGTGCGATCAGTGTTACCTTATCGCCGGTAAAGACACGCAGCGAGCGCGCCAGATCAGCACCAAGAACGACCCCAAATTCGCCCGGCCGCAGATCGTCCAGACTACCGGCCTGGATGGTCTTGCGAAAATCGGCAACCTTATCCTCCAGTTCCGGCACAATGCCGCGCACCAGCGTTCCCTTGACACCGCCATCAACGCTGAACATTCCTTGGGACTGTACGAAGGGGGCTGCAGCCCTCACCTCCGGATGCTTCAGCGCCTGCTGGGCAATGGCCTGCCAGCCGGTCAACTCCCCATTGATTCCGGTAATCTGGATATGCGATGCGACGCCGAGAATGCGCGTACGCAGCTCCTTCTGGAAGCCATTCATCACCGACAGCACGACGATCAGCGCGGCAACGCCGAGGCCGATACCAAGCATCGAGATCAGGGAAATAAAAGAAATGAAATGGTTGCGTCGCTTGGCGCGCGTGTAGCGCAGACCGATCAACAGTTCGTAAGGCAATGCCATTCGGATGTAAAACAGGCGTGAAAAGTCGCTATGGTACACTTTTTGATTGCCTATCCTCGTCTGCTCTCCGTGCGACTCACCCTGCTTGTTCCCGAACTGATCTGGCCCGAACCCAACGACCAACTGACCCTGGGCAAGCTTTCGGCGCCCGGCTTCGAGTGGCTGGCCGCACGCGCCGCGCTCGAACACGAGTCCAGACAAGCCTTCGAGACTGCTCTCGCCAAGCAGTTTGGCGTTGAGCAGGCCCCCTTCGGCGCCTTGCGCCTGCTCGGCGAAGCTAGTGGTGAAACGGCTCACGAAGGTCACTGGCTATGCGCCGACCCGGTCCACCTCCGCTTTCACCACGAACGCATCGTGCTGGCCGATGCTGGCGCATTCGATATCGATGACGACGAAGCCGATGCCTTGGCCGGTGCCCTGAACGAAACCTTTGCCGATGTCGGCCGCTTTCACGTAGCTACCTCGCGTCGCTGGTACCTTCGTCTCAACGAACCCATCGAACATCCGGCCGAAACGCTGTCTACCATCGCCGGCCGGCGTATGGATGGCGAGCTATCCGGCAAGGAAACCCGCCTGACCCGCTGGTTGAACGAAGTTCAGATGTTCCTGCACGGCCATCCAGTCAACGAAAAACGGCAGGCCGCAGGCAAGCCGGCCATCAACAGTCTATGGCTGTGGGGCGGGGGATCCCTGCCCTCGCTCCAGCCAGCAGCTTGGTCAGCGGTATCGACCAACAATCCGTTGGCGACCGGATTTGCCCTGGCATCTGGCATCCCGGCCCAAACCTTGCAGACTGACCTGACTACACTGCTCGATCACTCCCAGGGCGACCGTCAACTGATCGTCCTCGACGCCCTCTTGCCGCCTGTGCTGTACGAGGACAGCGAAGGTTGGAAGAACGCCTGGCATGCCCTGGACCGCGACTGGTTCGCCCCGCTGCAAGGCGCCGCTGGTAGGCGCATCGAAAGCTTGAGCGTCATTGCCCCAACCATCTACGGCCAGCTGACCTGGACCCTGCGTAGCAAGGATCGCTGGAAATTCTGGCGCAAAAGTCGCCCACTCGCTTCCTTGGCCAAGGAATTGGCCAAAGGAGAGGCCCTGTGACCCGAATCACCACCCGCAGCGCCCCTCCCCGCATCGTCTGGCAACTGGAACAGCAGGGGCTCCACCCACTGCTAGCCCGTCTCTATGCCTCGCGCGGCATTAAGGACAAGGCTGAACTCGACTACGAACTGAAGTCGCTGATCCCGCCGAGCGCCCTGACCCATGCAGCCGATGCAGCACAACTGTTGGCCGACGCCATCGAAGCCGAGGCCAAGCTGCTGATCATCGGGGATTATGACTGCGACGGCGCCACCGCCACGGCGGTCGGCATGCGAGCCCTGAAATCGCTCGGTGCAGATGTCGATTTTCTGCTCCCCGACCGCTTCAAGCTTGGTTACGGCTTATCACCGGAAATCGTCGATGTCGCCGCTGAACAGTCACCCGACCTGATCATCACGGTCGACAACGGCATCGCCAGCCTGGAAGGCGTCGCCCGCGCCCGACAACACGGCATCGCCACGCTGATCACCGACCACCACCTCCCGGGCGACACACTGCCCGACGCCGAGTGCATCGTAAATCCCAACCAGCCCGGTTGCGACTTCCCATCCAAGTGCATCGCCGGAGTCGGCGTCATGTTCTACGTCATGCTCGCCCTGCGCGCCGAACTGCGCGAACGCGGCTGGTTTGCCGAGCGCCCGGAACCGAATTTTGCCAACCTGCTCGATCTCGTCGCCCTTGGCACCGTGGCCGACGTGGTCAAGCTCGATCGCAACAACCGCATCCTCGTCAGCCAGGGCCTGAAGCGCATGCGCACCGGCCAGATGCAAACCGGTATTGCCGCCCTGTTCAAGGCCGCTGGCCGCGAGCCCAAACGCGCCACCGCCTTTGATCTAGGTTTCCTGCTCGGTCCGCGCCTCAACGCTGCCGGCCGCTTGGCCGACATGCGCCTCGGCGTCGAATGCCTGCTCACCGACGATCCGGCCCGCGCCCTGAGCATCGCTCAGCAACTCGACAACTTCAATCGCGAGCGGCGTGAAATAGAGGCCGGCATGCAGGAACAAGCATTGCACTTGCTGGAATCGATGGCCCTCGACGATGCAGCAGCGGGGATCGCACTGTTTGATGAAGGCTGGCACGAAGGTGTCGTCGGCATCCTCGCCTCGCGCATCAAGGATAAGTTGCACCGCCCAGTATTCGCCTTCGCGCCCGGCGAAGGCGGCATCATCAAGGGTTCCGGGCGCTCCATTCCCGGCCTGCACCTGCGTGATGCTCTGGATCTCGTCGCCAAGCGACAACCCGGCCTGCTGGTACGCTTCGGCGGCCATGCCATGGCCGCCGGCGCTACTCTACGCGAAGGTGATTTCGAACGCTTCAGCCAGACCTTCGCCGCCGTCGCCAAGGAATTGCTGGACCCTGCCGACCTGACCCGCACGCTGGAAACCGACGGCAACCTGGAAGGCAGCTACCTGTCACTGGAAGCTGCCCGCCTGTTGGAAAACGAGATATGGGGCCAGGGCTTCCCGGCACCACTGTTCGTTGACGAGTTCGATGTCGAACAACAGCGCGTGCTCAAGGAAAAGCACCTCAAGCTGCGTCTGCGCAAGGGCAACAGCCGTATCGACGCCATCCAGTTCAATTTCAGCACCCAGCCCGGCGGCCGCACCCGTGCGGCTTACCGGCTGGCAATCAACGAATACATGGGCGTCGAAAACCCACAGTTGATGGTGGAATATCTGGAATAGCCAACAGACCTGACCGCTTTCGGAAGTGAGGTGCCCCCATTCCTTGAGGTCCACGAAAGTGAGATATGCGCTGGATTGGAAATATTTGTGGGAGAGCTACTACTTTAGTGTCGGCATTTCTTACAAAAATCAGCAGCAAAAACCGTAATTACCGCCATGAAGCAAAATAAGCCTTTGCTTTATAAGCAAATAGTAATCACTGGCACAAACTCTGCTCCTAGAAAACCCAAAAAGTCTTTCTCGTTTTTTGTGATGGCGATGCCAAGTTGGAGGTCGATATGAAGAACGCAAAATTCGCAGTAAAGCCCATCTCCGTAGCGATGATTCTGGCTGGCATGGTGATGGAAGCTGGAGCCGCATCGCTGGATTTGACCGGTGCTAGTTACGTTACCTATGGCGACGCTAATTCTTATGCTTTGGCGGTGAATTACGCGATCACAGGAAATTCGCAGTGGAATGTCGACTCCACTCCAGGTCAGATTCAAGATCTCATCGTTGTCGCAACCGGTGCCAGCGGCCAACCGGTTAACACCAACGTTGCCGGCATGGACAATGCTTTGGCTACGCCTAGCGGTGGAATTTACTATTTTAGCGGTCTGTGGAACAGCACGCTGAGTGCGTTTGCAGGAGCTTTGGGTGGCAACAACCCACTGTTTTTCTTCAACAACAATCAGATCAACAGCGGTGCTTCGACCAACCAAGACCTCGCGGTTTGGGCTCAATTGTCCTTAACTGGTACGAATGTACAGACGAAGTACTTCGACTTTACCAACAATGGCGGAGCCTATGCACCGTTCAACCTTGGCGGCGGCGGCGTACTGAACGGCGACGTGACGGCCTACACCTCCTCCGGAGCCGGTCCCTTGGCGGGAACCAATGCAAAGACCGACTACGTACTTTCCGGCGGTCAAGTGTGCCTAGATGCAGCAAAAGCACCGACGCCGTGCGATGGTAGCGGCAACCCGGTGGTCACGACTGTCAATAACAATCTCGGCGCCAACAATGCAGCCTACGCGATTGACGTACCGGAATTGAATCAATGGCTTAGCGAATGGCTTCTTGGTCAGCACGCCGGTTATACGGATCTGCATATCGACCTGCGTTACGGTTGCGACCCCCTGACCGACAATACTCTGTCGAACAATTGCATCGGTCGTGATGGCAATAATGGCTATGAGCAGTTGTTTGTCGGGACCTCCCTTGCGACCACTCAAGTTCCGGAACCAGGCAGCGTCGCCCTGCTTGGATTGGGCCTGCTCGGATTGGCGGCAGGTCGTCTTGGCGGCAAGGCTTCCCGTAATCTCTAGATCGGTACAAGACCCTAAAAATAGGGAGTGCCGAGGCGCTCCCTATTTTTTTACATATTCTATTTGGTTAGCGAGAATAACCGCCCCCCACTTAACACGGGTAGTCAGTACGGCACTGCGGAGAACACAAACTAATTTTCAGGTAATCAGCTATTGCTGCCGCCTGCATCGGCCGGGCAAAGAAATACCCCTGGAATTCGTTACACCCGCAAACTGCGAGCACGTCCCTTTCCGCTGCCGTCTCGACTCCTTCGGCGACAATATGGAGATTGAGGGTTTTTCCCAGAAAGATAATGGCATGCGGAATGGCCATTGCCTTACCGCCGCGGTCGCAAGCAGAAACAAAGGAGCGGTCGATCTTCAAGGTGTCGATGGGCAGACGCTGCAGATAGCTCAGCGATGAATAGCCGGTGCCGAAATCATCGACCGCAATGCGCACACCGAGCGCCTTGATCGATTTCAGCGCGCGGATGGTGTGCTCGACATCGCCCATGATCATGCTCTCGGTGATTTCCAGTTCCAAACACTCGGGAGGCAACCCGGACACCGCCAGGGCGTCGGCGACCATGGCCGGCAAACCTGGCTCCTTCAGTTGCCGCGCCGACAGGTTGACTGCAATGCCCAATGCCTGGCCATCGACGAGTGGCCAGTTTGCGGCTGTCCGACAAGCGGTATAAAGCACCTGTTCGCCGATAGCGAGAATTTGCCCCGTTTCCTCGGCCAGCGGAATGAATCGATCGGGGGTCACCAAGCCCTGCCCGGCGCTGTTCCAGCGCACCAAAGCTTCGAACCCGCGCACCCGTCCCTTCGCATCAGTCTTCGGCTGATAAACCACGGTCAGTTCATTGTGTTCGATAGCCCGCTGCAGGGCGCTTTCCAAGACAAAACGATCCTGCACGATCTGGTTGAGGTCGCGGGTATAGAAATGGTACTGGCCCTTACCCGATTTCTTGGCGTGATACATTGCCACATCGGCAACCCGCAACAGGCCATCAAGATCCTGTGCGTCATCAGGGTAGACGCTGACACCAATGCTGCAATTAATCCGTAGCTCGTGTCCTTCCAACATCAGTGGCGCCTGGATGGTGGTCAGTACCCTGTCGAGCAGATGTTGAGTATCATCGCTCGACACCTGCTCGCCTATGATTAGCACGAATTCATCCCCCCCGTAGCGGGCGATTGTATCCACCCCGCGCAAGGCGTGGCGCAAACGGTGGGCGATTTCGATTAGCAGTTCGTCGCCAGCCGCATGGCCGAGACTGTCGTTGATCACTTTGAAGTTATCGAGATCGACAAAGGCCAACGCCACCTTGTTCGCCTGGCGCAGCGCCAGTTGTACAGCCTGCTCCAGGCGATCCTCCAACAGATTACGATTGGGCAGGCCGGTCAGCGGATCATGCGTCGCCTGAT
>JAGWUW010000172.1 GCA_028868235.1 Betaproteobacteria bacterium
TGGCATTGGTCAAGCAACTGGTCGAACACATGCATGGTCGCATCGCCGTTGAATCCACCGTAGGCGTTGGCTCAACCTTTACCGTTTATCTGCCCTGTGGAGAGCCACAATGAGCGAGCAACGCCTTGCACTGGTTGTCGATGATCAACACACCAACCGGCTGCTTGCATCGGCACTCCTCAAGCGCCTCGGCTGGACCGTCCTGGAAGCAACGGACGGTTTGTCTGCCCTGGCCTTGAGCAGGGAAAACAACTTCCGGCTCATCCTGCTCGACATCAGCATGCCAGGCCTGTCCGGCGAGGAAACCTGCCACCACCTCAGAGCAAAACAAGGCAGCGCACCCATCAAAATCATTGCCTATACCGCACATGCCTTTTCCGAGGATCGAGAGCGCCTGCTGGCCGGTGGATTCGACGAGGTTCTGGTAAAGCCGATCAATCGGCAACAACTGGAGACCATGGTTATCGGCCTGTGAGCCATCAAAGCAAAACCACACTCCCCTGATACCTGACCAGCATGCTTAGGTATTCTGACCGACAGCTGGCGGTAGGCGTATAATCCAGCCCTATGTCTGAAATCAATACCTTAGCTGGTGATACTGCCGGTGCCACAGCTGCCGACGCAGCCCCCCAAATCACCTTTGCCGACCTCGGCCTGGCGCCCGAACTGCTGCGCGCCGTCACTGACGAGGGCTACACCAAGCCGACGCCAATCCAGGCCCAGGCCATTCCACTCGTTATCAGCGGCAAGGACATCATGGGCGGGGCGCAAACCGGTACCGGCAAGACGGCCGCCTTCACGCTACCCATCCTACAGCGCATCTTGCCCTTCGCGAGCAGCAGCCCGTCGCCGGCCAAGCACCCGGTACGAGCCCTGATTCTCGCCCCGACCCGCGAGCTGGCACTGCAGGTCTTCGAATCGGTAAAGGCCTACAGCAAGCACACGCCGATCCGCGCCATGTGCGCCTTCGGCGGCGTCGACATCAAGCCGCAGATTGCCGAACTAAAGAAGGGCGTCGAAATCCTCGTCGCCACGCCGGGCCGGCTGCTCGACCACGTCGAGAACAAGAGCGTCAGCTTCAATTCTGTTCAGGCACTAGTCCTTGACGAAGCCGACCGCATGCTCGACATGGGCTTCATCCCCGACGTCACGCGCATCCTGAAGATGCTGCCGGCGCAGCGCCAGAGCCTGCTCTTCTCGGCCACCTTCTCGGAGGAGATCAAGAAGCTGGCAGACACCATGCTGCAGGCTCCGGTGCTTGTCGAAGTTGCCCGCCGCAATCAGGTCTCCGACACCATCACCCACCGCGTGCATCCGGTTTCCGAATACGGCAAGCGCGGCCTGCTGACCAGGCTGCTGAAATCGGGTGAAATCCGCCAGTGCATCGTCTTCATGCGCACCAAGCAGGGCTGCTCACGGCTGACTCGCGAGTTGCAACGTGCCGGCATCCAGGCCGATGCCATTCACGGCGACAAGAGCCAGGTCGACCGCATCAAGGCGCTCGACGCCTTCAAGGCCGGAGAAACGCACGCGCTGATCGCCACCGACGTTGCCGCGCGTGGTCTCGACGTCGACGATCTCCCCTACGTCATCAACTATGAACTGCCGCACACGCCGGAAGATTACGTACACCGCATCGGCCGTACCGGTCGCGCCGGCAAGATGGGCAACGCCATTTCGCTGGTCAGTGCCCACGAAGTCGGTTATTTGGTCGATATTGAAAAGCTGATCAAGCGACCGATCGAGCAGATCGAAGTGGCTGGCTTCGAACCGGAGCCGGAATATGAATATCCTCCGGGCAACAAGCGGAAACGCCATACTCCAGAGATCGTTGCACCGGTCGTCCAGCGGCCCGAGCGTGGCGAACGCCCTGGCCGCCAGGATCGCCGCCCACGCCGCAATCCGATGATTGCCGCCGATGGCTTCGATTTCAGCAAGCCTTACGAGGAAACCACCCCGCGTGGTGAGATCCCGGACTCACCCCAAGCCCCTCCCAAAGCCGACCCGCATAAACCCAAGCGGGTAGTTGCAGCCCTGCTCGGCGGACTAGGCCGCAAATAAGATGAAAAATGGCGCCTTGCTGGCGCCATTTTTGCGTCTAACGGCCCTCCCCCTCTCAGATCCGAGGGCGTGGCACAAAGCCCGGCGGCGGAGCCGGCTTGAGGGGCAACGCCTCGATCAACTTGATAATCGCCAACGACAGATTATCGCCAGCGCCCTTGGCTCTTTGCCTGGCCTTGTCGATCAAGATTTCACATGCTTGGCGGGCCGTATTGTCAGCGACCAGCGTACCCAGTTCGAGATCATCAAAATAGGCCCACAAGCCGTCGGAGCAGAGAACGAAGGCATCGCCCGCCACCATTTCAGTCACCTCGTCGAGCGTGATCTTCGGATCTTCTTGGCCACCTAGCGAAGCTAGCAGCACGTTGCGGTTGGGGTGGTTCAGTGCCTCAGCGGGGGTGATCTTCCCCAAAGCAACCAGATGTTCGACGTAGGAGTGATCGACCGTCCGGCGCACCAGTTGCTTGCCCCGGAAGTGGTACAGACGGCTGTCACCGCAGTGCCCCCAAGTTACATGCCCTGGCTGCAGCAACAGCATCACGGCAGTGCTATGCGGATCCATTTCGTTCATGAACCGCGACGCCTTGATCATGGTGTGCGCCTCCTGCATGCTGTTCTCGAGCATGCGCTGCGGAGACTCGTCAGCGCCAAGAAAATGGTCGAGATTGGTTTTGGCGGTATGCACAACCTGCTCGGCCGCCAGTGCACCACCGGTATGACCGCCCATGCCATCGGCGACTACGGCCAGCGCCACCCCCTTGCGACGAGCATGCGGCAAGATCGCCACACGATCCTGCTGTTCCTTCCGATCCCCCTGATGCTGTGCTGCACAGGCATCGATTGCTATCGACATCCGTCCTCCTTTAGGGCGGAAAGATTATCACGAAACAGAAACAGGCCGGTTAACCGTGTTACCCCCGCTAAGCCGCACTCAGGATAAGGCCTCGTCGATCAACTCGACCCAGTGTCGAACCGGCAGATCGCCGCCTGCCTGCAAATGAGTCAGGCAGCCAATATTAGCCGTCGCCACCAAGGTCGGCCCACCGGCATTCAGCGCCGCCAGCTTGTTGGTGCGCAAGCGATCAGCCAATTCTGGCTGAAATACCGAATAGGTGCCGGCCGAACCACAGCACAAATGACTGTCGACAACGGGCGTCAGCTCATACCCGGCAGTTTGGAGCATCTCCTCGACCACGCCACGTATCTTCAAACCATGCTGCAGCGTGCACGGTGAATGAAAGGCCAGCTTGCCCAGTTTTCCGGGGAGGCCGTGCAATAAAGGCAGAAGACGATCCTTCTCGGCCGCCAGAACCTCTGAGGGATCACGACATAATTCGCTTACCCGCGCAGCCTTCTGAGCATATGCGGTATCGTCGGAAAGCAGGTGGCCGTAGTCCTTGACCTGGACTCCGCACCCTGAAGCCGTCACGACAATTGCCTCAATGCCGGCTTCGACATGCGGCCACCAAGCATCGATATTGCGACGCATATCATCCTTGCCAGCCCCTTGGTCGTTCAGGTGAAAGCGCACGGCACCGCAACAGCCCGCCTTGGTTTCCTCGAACAGTGAGATGCCCAAGCGGTCGAGAACGCGCGCCGTAGCGGCATTGATGTTGGGAGCCAGCGAGGGCTGGACGCAGCCAGCTAAGGCCAGCATGCGCCGATCATGCGCCATAGCCTGCGGCCAAGGCTTGCCGACAATCTGGGCCGGCAGCAGCTTGTCGGCAAACGATGAAGGCAGCAAGGGTTTGGCCATCCGCCCCAAGGCCACCATAGGCGCAAACAGTGCCGGATTGGGCAGCACAGTTCGGAGCAAGGCACGCGTCACCGCATCGCCCAGACGGCGGGGTAACTTCTCTTCGACGACAGCCCGTCCGACATCGAGCAAATGGCTGTATTTAACACCTGACGGGCAGGTCGTTTCGCAGGAACGGCAGGTTAGACACCGGTCCAGGTGGCTGCGCGTTTTTTCCGTCACCGGCTTGCCTTCAAGTACCTGCTTGATCAGGTAGATACGACCACGTGGGCCATCGAGCTCGTCGCCCAGCAACTGGTAAGTCGGACAGGTTGCCGTGCAGAAGCCACAATGCACACATTTGCGGAGGATTTCCTCGGCCACCTGGCCAGCGTGCGTAGCACGCAGTTCGTCAGTGATTTTAGTCTCCATCAGAACTCCGCATACAAACGGCCAGGATTTAGAATGCCCTTCGGATCGAAGGATTTTTTCAGGCGGCGATGCAAGGCCAGCAGGGCCGGAGACAACGGGGCAAAAGCCCCCTCCCGACAGCGCAAGGATTCCGGTGCCCGGTAGAGCACGGCGTGTCCGCCAAGTCGGCCAGCGGCACCACGCACTGCCTCTTGCTCACCAGCATACCAGCGCAGCGCCCCTCCCCATTCGATAGCCCGCAGACCGGCCAACCCAGGTTCGCCGGCCGTCGACGGCAAGGCCAGACGCCATAGGATGTCACCAGCAAAAGCGGTATGCGTCTGCTCACGAATCGACTCCCAGTGTTGCGCCATGTCACCAGCCAACTCGCCACCCAGCTTGTGTGCTGCAGCATCGACCGCGGCCTGTGCCCCGGACAGACGCAACCACAAGCATTCGTCATACCAAAACGACGACGAAATGGGCAGCGGCTGCCCCGCCCACTGGTTCAGACGTGAAACAGCATCCCGCTCACTCATTGAAAAAACAAGCGTCTGCTCGGCCACCGGCCGAGGCAAAACCTTCAAAGTCACTTCAGCCAGCACACCGAGCGTGCCCATGCTGCCGGCGAGCAGACGCGATACATCATACCCGGCGACGTTCTTCATGACTTGGCCACCGAAATTGAGCACTTGCCCGGTACCATCGATCAGTTTGACTCCCAGGACAAAATCACGCACTGCCCCGGCCTGCTGCCGACGCGGGCCTGACAATCCGGCCGCGACGCAACCGCCAACCGTCGCCCCGGAAAAACGGGGTGGCTCGAAAGCCAGCATCTGGCCTTTCGCGGCCAGTTCTGCCTCCACTTCAGTCAGCAGTGTGCCGCATTTGGCTGTGATATAGAGCTCGGTCGGCTCATAGGCAACGATACCGCGATAGGTCGCGACATCAAGCATCTCGCCCGACAGCAGGCCGCCGTAGAAATCCTTGCTGCCGATACCGCGGATGCGTAGCGCGGTATTGCCGTCATGCGCCGCCTTGACGGCCTGGACAATATCTTCAAGCGTCATCAGAAGCGCTCCAGTTCCGGGAATTTCAGTTCGCCGTGGTGCACATGCATGCGTCCGTATTCGGCACAGCGATGCAGGCTAGGAACCGCCTTGCCTGGATTGAGCAAGCCACCTTCGTCAAACGCCTGCTTGACGCGGTGAAAAGCTTCCAGCTCGGGCGTCGTATATTGCACACACATTTGGTTGATTTTCTCGACACCGACCCCGTGCTCGCCAGTGATCGAGCCACCAAGCGCCACCGACAATTCGAGAATTTCCGCCCCGAAGGCTTCTGCCCGCTCCCAGTTACCGGGTTGGGACGCATCGTACATGATCAACGGATGCAGGTTGCCATCACCGGCATGAAAAACATTGGCACAGCGCAGGCCATATTTCCGCTCCATGGCGGCAATCGCCGATAGCATCTCGGCCAGTCGCCTGCGCGGGATAGTGCCGTCCATGCAGTAATAGTCTGGCGTAATACGTCCGACAGCCGGAAATGCAGCCTTACGCCCGGCCCAGAAACGCAAGCGCTCGGCCTCGGATTGCGAAACACTGATGTTGCTAGCTCCGGCTTCCGTCAAAACGTCAGTAACACGGGCAATCTCCTCGGCCACCTCCTCCGGCGTGCCATCTGATTCGCACAGCAAAATGGCTTCAGCATTCAAATCGTAGCCCGCCTTGACGAATGGCTCGACTGCAGCTGTCGCCGGCTTGTCCATCATCTCCAGGCCGGCGGGAATAATACCGGCAGCGATGATTGCTGCCACAGCATCGCCGGCCTTTGCCACGTCGTTGAAGGAGGCCATGACAACCTGCGCCAATTCCGGCTTG
>JAGWUW010000173.1 GCA_028868235.1 Betaproteobacteria bacterium
TGGCCCGCGTGCTGGGTGAAGAGCGCGGTCTGCGCATCGTTTCCGGTCGCACCGAAAGCCACGTTTTCCTGGTCGACCTGCGTGCCAAGAATATCACCGGCAAGGATGCCGAAGCCGCCCTCGGCCGTGCCCACATCACGGTGAACAAGAACGGGATTCCGAACGACCCGCAGAAGCCGTTCGTCACCTCCGGTATCCGTATCGGTTCGCCGGCCATGACCACCCGTGGTTTCACCGAGATCGAAGCCGAGCAGATCGCCCATCTGGTGGCCGATGTGCTGGATGCGCCGAACGACGAAGCCGTGGCCGCCACCGTGCGCACCAAGGTCTCCGCCCTGTGCGCCAAGTTCCCGGTCTACGGCGCCTGATGCAGGGCAATGCCCGCCCATTCGGGTGGGCATTGATGCTCCGAGGAGTGTGATGTGAAATGCCCTTTTTGCGGCGCGGAAGATACGGCGGTTGCCGACACCCGTCTGAATGACGAGGGTGACGTCGTCCGTCGCCGCCGAAAGTGCAATGCTTGCGACAAGCGTTTCACGACGTACGAGCGGGCCGAAATCCAGTTGCCGCAGGTCGTCAAGAAAAACGGCCTGCGCACCGAATTCAAGCGCGAAAAGCTGCGCGCCAGCCTGGAGTTGGCCCTGCGCAAGCGGCCAGTGTCTATTGAGGCAGTCGATTCGGCCGTGGCCGATATCGAAGAGCGCCTGCTCTCGGCCGGCGAGCGTGAAGTGACCACCCAGCAACTGGGCGAACTGGTCATGCGTGAATTGAAGAAGCTCGACAAGGTGGCCTATATCCGCTTTGCCTCCGTCTATCGCAATTTCGAAGACGTCGATGCCTTCTCGCGGGCGATCCGCGAAGTTTCTCCCGCAACCAAGAAAAAATGAGTTTTTCCGCCGTCGACCACGGCATGATGGCGCGCGCCCTGCAATTGGCCGAGCGTGGCCTGTGGACGACCTCGCCCAATCCGCGCGTCGGTTGTGTGCTGGTGCGTGATGGCCGGATCGTTGGTGAGGGCTGGCACGAAAAGGCTGGCGAGCCACATGCCGAGGTGCATGCCCTGCGCGCGGCAGGCGAGCAGGTGCGTGGCGCCACCGCCTATGTCACCCTGGAGCCGTGCAGCCATTACGGCCGCACGCCACCTTGTGCCGAGGCGCTGATCGCCGCCGGCGTATCGCGTGTCGTCGCGGCAATGACCGATCCCAACCCGCTGGTTGCCGGCAAGGGGCTGGCCCTGTTGCAGGCAGCCGGCATCGAAACGGCCAGCGGTTTGCTGGAGAACGAAGCGCGTGAGCTGAACATCGGTTTCATCTCGCGCATGACCCGGGGGCGGCCGTGGCTGCGCCTGAAGGCGGCAGCCAGCCTGGATGGCAAGACAGCGCTCAACAATGGTGTCAGCCAGTGGATCACCGGCCCGGATGCCCGACGTGACGGCCATGCGTGGCGGGCACGAGCCTGCGCCATCCTGACCGGCATCGGCACGGTGCGCGACGACAATCCGCAACTGAATGTGCGCGATGTGGCGACGCCGCGCCAGCCGCTGCGCGTAGTGGTCGACAGCAAGCTGGAAACGCCACTCGACGCTCGCATTCTGCAGGGTGGAACGACGCTGATTGCCGGGGCCGTTGACGATGCGGGGCGAATAGAGGCGTTACGCTCGGTTGGCGCCGAGGTGCTGATCCTGCCCAATACCTCTGGCAAGGTCGATTTGGCGGCGCTGCTCACTGCATTGGCCCAACGTGGTGTCAACGAGGTGCACGCCGAGGCAGGATTCAAGCTGAATGGTTCGCTGCTGCGCGAAGGCTTGGTCGATGAACTGCTGCTTTATCTCGCACCGTGCCTCATCGGCCACGACGCCAGTGGACTGTTCAACCTGCCGGAACTGGCTACCCTAGACGGCAAGCGTCGCCTGCAGGTTCGCGATTTGCGTCAGGTCGGGGCAGATATCCGGGTGCTTGCCCGGCCGGTGTAGGTCCGCAAACAGCGCATCCGGCATCCTTCTTGAATCGGATGCTACGCCATTCCATCTCCAGCGCATCGAGTAGCAACAGCCTTCCACTTAGCGATTCGCCGATGCCAGCCGCTAGTTTGAGCGCTTCGGCTGCCTGCATGGTGCCGACGATGCCGGTAAGCGGAGCAAAAACCCCCATCACCGCACAGCGTACCTCTTCAACATCCTCACCTTCCGGAAACAGGCAGTGGTAGCATGGTGACTCATCCTGCCTCAAGTCGTAAACGCTGATCTGGCCGTCGAAGCGGATAGCTGCACCGGAAACCAAGGGTTTTCTGTGGTGCACGCAGGCCCGGTTAATGGCATGCCGCGTGGCAAAATTGTCGGTACAGTCGAGCACGATGTCGGCGGTAGCGATTAGGGAGTCGAGTGTGTTCCCAGATAGGCGTTGCTGCAACGGCGCAATGTCGATTTCCGGATTGATTGCCTGTAACGCCTGTTTGCCGGATTCGGCTTTGGCCATGCCGACGCGAGCCTGAGAGTGTAGGATTTGTCGCTGGAGGTTTGTAAAATCTACAGTATCGTCGTCGACCAGAGTAATTTTCCCGATACCGGCTGATGCAAGGTAGAGCGCGGCGGGAGATCCCAGGCCTCCGGCGCCGATGATCAGTGCGTGCGTAGCAAGAATGCGCTCCTGACCCTCAATGCCCAAGGCATCCAGCAGAATGTGGCGGCTGTAACGAAGTAGCTGCTCGTCGGTCATGTGGTGGGTAGTTGTTAGTGCTTCGTCGCTGGTCGGCAGAATTCGTTGCTAACGACCACCTGCTATCGACTAACAGCTATTTGTATTCTCGCCACTCCGGCGGTGTGTCGTCATGGTCACCGTGCGGATGGTGTTCCCAGGCTTTGACGTAAGCCTCCTGAGATGAGCGTTTCAGGCGTTTCTCAGGGGCGTCAATGTTGTGCAACTGGGTATCTTCGACATAGTAGATCAGGGCGCGGGTTAACTTGGTGAACAAGGTGTTGTCGAGGTGATACCCCTTGTCGACCAGATGTTCGTCCAGCTCGCGCAAGGTGTGTTGCTGCAGGTCGTAGCTGACACCTACCGCACGCTCATCATACTTTGGCAGGACCTCAAGTTGCTCGATCCGCTGCAGGTCGTCAGCTGCCTCGGGTACTTGGCCCGGAGGGAACTTGGAAAACAGGATTTCCCGTTTTTTCTTGAGGTCATAGCCTGGCATGTTCCCTCCCGGTTGGTGAGTTAGCGCGTCCTATTTTGCATGATCTGCAAGCCCTTGAGAAGATTCAGTGCCTGCTGGAACTGGTAGTCACTCTTTGTCGCATATTCGAGGCGCGCTGGCAATTCGTCTTCGCTTTCGTCCTTGCTGCCTTTCTCCTTGCCTGGTTTGGCAGGAGTTTTATTGACTGGCTTGACTTCGGGTTTGGGCACTTCCTTGCCCGCATCCTTATCGCGGTCGTTCGTCAGATGTCGGTCGAGGTCTGCTTCGCGCAGGTGCATCGATCCTGAGCTGTTGCCGTTGGCGCTTTCCTCTACGACGATATCCGGAGTAATGCCCTTGGCTTGGATTGACCGACCAGAAGGGGTGTAATAGCGGGCAGTGGTCAGTTTGATCGCGGTATTGCCCGGTAGCGGCAGGACGGACTGGACTGAACCTTTGCCAAAGGTTTGGGTGCCGACGATGAGGGCGCGTTTGTGGTCCTGCAGGGCGCCAGCGACGATTTCGGAAGCCGAGGCTGAGCCGCCGTTGACCAGAACAACCATCGGGACATTTTTGGCTTCAAGTGGCAGGAGTTTCAGGGGGTCTTCCTTGGTACCGCGTTGATAGTCCTGCGTGCGAGCCTTAAATTCCTGCTTGGCGTCCTCGGTGCGGCCGTCTGTGGAAACGACCTTGACGTCTGGCGGCAAAAAGGCTGCGGAAACGCCAATGGCGCTATGGAGTAGACCGCCAGGGTCGTTGCGCAGGTCGAGGACGAGGCCGTTTAGCTTGTTGCCATCCTTGTACAGGCCGGCGACGTGCTTGGCGATTTCGGCGACGGTGTTTTCCTGGAATTGGGTGATGCGTACCCAGCCATAGCCCGGCTCGACCAGCTTTGATTTGACACTCTGTACCTTGATGACTTCGCGGATAAGGGTCAATTCGATCGGCTTGCTTTCACCTTTGCGAATAATGGACAGCTTGATCGGCGTCTTGGGTTTGCCGCGCATTTTCTTGACTGCCTCGGACAGGGTCAGGCCCTTGACCGGGGTGTCGTCGAGCTTGAAGATCAGGTCGCCAGCTTTGACACCGGCGCGATAGGCTGGGGTGTCTTCAATCGGTGAAACGACCTTGACCAGCCCATCTTCCATGCCGACTTCAATGCCCAAACCACCGAATTCACCCTGCGTGCCAACCTGCAGGTCCTTGAAAGCATCGGCATCAAGATAGGTTGAGTGTGGGTCGAGGTTGGACAGCATGCCGGAAATGGCATTGGTGATCATCTTCTTGTCGTCCACCGGTTCAACGTAACCCTGCTTGATGGCGCTATACACCTCGGCAAAGGTCCTTAACTCTTCGATGGGCAGCCCGGGCTTGGTTTCCTTTTCTGCCAGCGCGGGAATTTGCAGGCTGATGAGTGCCCCGGCGACGAAGGCGCCAACGGTCAGACTGATAGTTTTTGCTTTGCTCATTTCAAACTTGCCCATTTCATCGGGTCGATCGGTTGCCCCTGGTGGCGGAGTTCAAAGTATAAACCGGATTCCGGATTGCCCCCGCTATTCCCCACTGTGGCTACAGTTTCCCCTCCTTTTACGCTCTGTCCTACTTGTTTGAGTAGTGAATCATTGTTGCCGTAGATCGATAGGTAGGCATCGCCGTGATCCACGATCAGCAGGTTGCCAAAACCGCGCATCCATTCGGAAAAAACGACCCGTCCGCTGGCGATTGCTTTGACCTCGCTGCCCGATCCGGCCTTGATGAACAGGCCGCGCCAGGTACCACCGCCATCGCGTGGCGACCCGAAACGTCCGGATACCACGCCGCGTACTGGTAGGCGTAAATTGCCGCGCTGCCGCGCGAAACTGCCATCGCTGGCCATCGGTTCGTAGCGATTCTCTGCTTCGACCGAGCGCTGGCGCGAAGGTTCGATGGCGACTGATGGACGAGCGATTTCCTTTTCTTCCGTTCCTGCCGGTCTATGCTTTCCCTTTTGCGACAGGGCTGCCGTCCGGGCGGCTTCCGCGATGCGCGCCGCTTCCGCTGCCTTGGCCGCCTGAGCCGCCTTGGCTGCCTGTGCGGCTTGTGCTGCGAGAATCTTCGACAGGCGATCGATCAGGTTGGTCAGACGCTTTTCGTTCTGCTGCAAGTTACCAATCTCCTTGCGTTGCGCATTGACCTTGCTAGAGATTTGCGCGTACAGGCTCTTGCGTTCTTCGCGTTGCTTTTGCAGTTCGGCATGGCGTTTTTGCTGCTCCGCTTCAATTTCGGCCAGTTCGGCGGCGCGTTCCTTTGCGTCGGCTGCGAGGGATTTTTTCTTATCCAGCGAGGCGTTGATCTCGCCCATCAATTCAGCGCGAGTTAGGGCGATGGCCGATAGGTAGTGCAGGTCTCGGGCCATCTGGTTCGGGTCGTCGCCATTAAGGATCAGCTGCAGCGAATCGGGCGTGCCGCGCAAGTATTGTTTGTAGAGCAGTTTTTCCAGTTGGGATTGTTGTTGGCCAAGAGTGACGCTCAGCTCCTGCGACTGTTGTTCCAGGTTCGTCAGCTTGTGTTGCAGTTGGTTGCGCTGCTCGTTTAACTCGTGCAGTTCCCGCTGTAGGCGGGAAATCATGCGTTCGGATTCACGCAGCCGGTCACCCGCATCGGCCCTGCTTTCCTCGCTGCTCGACAACTCCTTGCGTAATCCCTCGATGCGGCTACGCAACTCACCCAGGTCAGCCTGTTTCTCGGCGATCTCCGGAGCGGCAACGGTTGGCGCGGATTTACGCTCAGTTGTCGGTTTGGCGCCGACAGATGTGGCACAGGTAAACAATGCGGCAATCAGCCCTGCCGTTAGCCCCTTGCCGAAACGGGTAAGGAGGCGTTTGCCGAACAGTGGATTTCCGGGAAACATTGAGATTGATTTCGATTAAGCCAAAC
>JAGWUW010000002.1 GCA_028868235.1 Betaproteobacteria bacterium
CCGCGCCGTAAACGGTTTCGCGCCATTCGACAAACACCGCCAGGATCGCGACCCCCATCACGCCCCCCAATTGCCGGGCATAACTGGTCACAACCGAGGATTGCCCCAATTGGTGTGGCTCCATGTGACGTAGCGTCGCCAAATTGAGCGCCGGCAGGATCATGCCCAGCCCGATCCGCCCTATGATGGTGGCCGCGATGATTTCCGCGTACTGGATCTCCCCCCCTCTAGCTGCAAAAATCAGAAAGGAAGCGCCAAAAGCAACCAGCCCGATCAAGGTGATCCATTTTGGCGAATGGTGGTCTGCCATGCGCCCGGCCAGCGGCAACATCACCACCAGGGCGATCCCGGAGGGCAACAAAGCCATACCGGCTGCACCAGCCTTGAAGGACAAGGCATTCTGGAGAAAAACCGGAATCAGGTAGGTCGACGCGTAGAGCCCGAAGCCATAGGCAAACGAGACCAGCGTTCCCATGGTGAAGGTGCGCTGCCGAAACAACTCCAGGTTGATGAGCGGATCGCTACGTTGCTTGGCATGTCGGTAGTAGAGGGCCGATGCGATAAAAGCCAAGGAAAACTGGCCCATCGTCCAGAGGGATGTCAGGCCGCTATGCTGCAGACTCGATACGCTTTCGATCAGGGCGATGGCGCCCAAGGTCAGCCACCCCAGACCAAGCCAGTCGAACGGCTTGCGTTTGATTTCCCGAGGGGCAGGCAACAGATAAATGGCGCATAGTGCCGCAACGATGGCAAATGGGGTACCCAGCAGAAATATGGATTCCCAGCCAAACCGGTCCAGTAAGGCCCCGCCCATCGAGGGGGCAATAGCCGGAGTCAGGGCGATACTGAAAATCAGAATTCCAGAAGCTCTTCCCTGTGTTTGCTTCGGGAAAAGGCGCATGAGCGCCAATGCGCCCATCGGTTGCAGCACCCCGGCTGCCGCTCCCTGCAGAATACGAGCAGCCACAACGAGCATAAAAGTAGGAGCGAAGTAACCGGCAACGCTGGCCAGGGTCAGAACGGCCAGAGAAAGGAGGAAAACTATGCGAAACCCCAAGCGATCGAGCAACCACGATGTCGGCAACATACCAACGGTCATCGCGGCCAGAAAACCAGTCATGGCCCACTGGACCTGATCCTGACCGAGCCTGAAGTGGCGGGAAAGAGCCGGGACGGCGACGTTGAAGCTGGATGTACACAACACCCCGGCCACCGTACCTAGCGCGAGAATGAACAGCACCATCCATTTGTAACGTTCCCCGTAACGCAGGGAGAGCGTATCAAAGGTCGTCGCGGCAAGGCGGAGGCGTCGCATCGGAACGGAAGCTGCTCGGTAGATTCTGAAAAGTATACGGCCTACCGGATGATGCAATGTTCCGTTGTGTAACGAGTGACCAGGCTTCAGGCCCGAGACTGGCTACCGTTTGCCTTTTGTTCGAATTCCGCCAGCATGGAGATTTAGTCAGCTATGCAATGACAAGCCGAATTGCATATTCGCTTCTGAATACGGGAGCAACGCAAGTTGATTGCGGATGGATTGCACAACTCTGCTTTAGGTGTGAGGAAGAGGATACCCTCTTCTTCACACCAACTACCCAATGCCGTAGGGTTAATAGTCCATATCGGCCATAGCGGGTGCTGCAGGTTTTTCACTCTTCGGCGCCTCGGCTACCGTGGCATCGGTTGTCAGAATGAGCCCGGCCACAGAGGCGGCGTTTTGCAGAGCGGTGCGCGTGACCTTGGTTGGGTCAATGACGCCGATCTCCACGAGATCACCGTATTCGCCGGTCGCCGCGTTATAGCCGAAGTTGCCCTTGCCCTCTTCCACCTTGGCGATGACAACCGATGGTTCGTCACCGGCGTTCGAGGCAATGGCCCGCAGAGGCTCCTCCAGCGCACGCAGCACGATCTTGATGCCGGCATCCTGATCATGGTTGTCGCCTTTGAGATTTTTGATTACCGCACGGGCACGCAGCAAGGCGACACCGCCCCCAGGAACAATGCCTTCCTCGACAGCAGCTCGCGTGGCGTGAAGAGCGTCATCAACGCGATCTTTCTTCTCCTTCATTTCAACTTCGGTGGCGGCGCCAATCTTGATCACCGCGACGCCACCGGCCAGTTTGGCAACGCGCTCCTGGAGTTTTTCTCGATCGTAATCGGAGGTGGCCTCCTCAATCTGGCGTTGAATCGTGGTAACGCGATCCTTGATTGCCTGTTGATCTCCGGAACCATCGATGAGTGTGGTGATTTCCTTCCGAATCTCGACTCGCTTGGCGCGACCGAGATCCTTGACCGAGGCCTTTTCAAGTGACAACCCCACCTCTTCGGAAATCACGGTGCCGCCAGTCAGGATGGCAATATCTTCCAGCATGGCCTTACGCCGATCACCGAAGCCGGGAGCCTTGACTGCAGCCACCTTCAGCACGCCACGCATGCTATTGACCACTAGCGTTGCGAGCGCCTCGCCATCCACGTCTTCCGCAATGATCAGCAGCGGCTTCCCGGCCTTGGCTACCTCTTCCAGTACGGGCAGCAAGTCGCGGATGCTGGAAATCTTTTTGTCGTACAGAAGAACCATGGAATCTTCCAGCACAGCTAACTGTTTTTCCGGCTGGTTGATGAAGTAAGGACTGATGTAACCTCGATCGAACTGCATGCCTTCAACGACATCCAGTTCGTTTTGCAGCGACTTCCCCTCTTCGATGGTGATGACACCTTCCTTGCCTGACTTATCCATGGCTTCGGCAATGATGTCCCCAATGGCAGAATCGCTATTGGCCGAGATCGTAGCTACCTGGGCAATTTCTTTGTTCGAGGCACAAGGTTTGGAGAGTTTTTTCAGTTCATCGACGACAGTGGAAACCGCCTTGTCGATACCACGCTTGAGGTCCATCGGATTCATTCCAGCAGCGACGTAGCGCATCCCTTCCCGAACGATGGATTGGGCCAGGACGGTCGCGGTGGTCGTGCCATCGCCAGCGATGTCCGCAGTCTTGGAGGCAACCTGCTTGACCATTTGGGCGCCCATGTTCTCCAGCTTGTCTTTCAGCTCCACTTCCTTCGCAACGGACACCCCGTCCTTGGTAATCAGCGGAGCGCCGTAGCTACGCTCCAGCACCACATTGCGCCCCTTGGGGCCGAGGGTGACTTTGACGGCATCTGCCAGCACATTGACGCCCTTGACGATTCGGGCGCGGGCGTTGTCATGAAATTGGACGTCTTTTGCAACCATATCTTTGCTCCTTTATTAGCGAACGGGGATTAGGCGGCCTTCTTCACGGAATCGGCCGAAGCAGTCTCGATAACACCGAGGACATCTTCCTCACGCATGACGAGGAATTCCTCACCGTCGATCTTTACGGTTTGACCGGCATATTTGCCGAACAGGACACGTTCACCTGTCTTGACCAGCAAGGGCCGTACACTGCCATCCTGAAGCAGCCGACCGCTACCGACAGCCACCACCTCGCCTTGTTCGGGCTTTTCGGCAGCCGCATCAGGAATAACGATGCCCGAAGCCGTTGTGCGTTGTTGCTCGACGCGCTTAACGATAATCCGGTCGTAAAGGGGACGAATAAACATCATTGATCTCCAAGCGATAACGAATTAAACAAAAGCTGGCACCCCCGCACCCTTGGCAGGAGACGCTCCCAGGCTGGGAGTGCCCGCCGGCTAAGCCGGCAGGAAGCGATATAGGGATGGGCTAAACATATTTCAACCCCCTCTCATCACGTCCACAATTCAGTGACGGTAGCTAGGGCTCCGGCTGCAACGTCGCCGATATCTGAATCGTCTTTCCTGCACGCAGGATCGTCACTCTGATCGTGTCACCGACCTTGTAATCATCCAAGCGGGACTGGAGAATTTGGCAAGTTGCCACGGGCTTGCCTTCTACCGCAACGATCGTGTCACCCAGCACGATTTCTCCACTGCTCGAACGTTTTGCAGGCCGCAATCCAGCGGCCTCAGCAGCAGAACCGCTGCCCACATCCAAAACCACCACCCCCTCTACACCAATTGCCCGCTTTAAGCGTTCGTTGAGAGCATCGTTTAACGGAATTCCCAAGCCCGGGCGCAGGTAGCGGCCTTGGGAAATTAGGTGTGGCACCACCCGATTCACCGTATCAACAGGGACTGCAAATCCAATTCCTGCGTTGGCACCACTTGGGCTGTAGATGGCGGTAGTAATGCCGATCAGTCGTCCGGCAGAATCCAGCAACGGACCACCCGAGTTGCCAGGGTTAATGGCTGCATCTGTCTGTATCAAGTGATCAACTGACGCGCCATTTTCTTCGTTCAGGGAACGATCCAGCGCCGACACAATTCCCGTGGTCAACGTCCAATCCAAGCCAAATGGATTACCGATTGCAAAAACCTTCTGGCCGACCTTGAGATCACTGCTTGTCCCCACAGGAACAGGGGGCGGGCGCCTAAAGCCAACGCCAATCTTCAACACTGCGATATCGTGGGACTTGGAAGCTCCGACAAGCGCAGCCCGAAAGCTGCGCCCATCAGCCAACTTAACAACCGCCTCACTCGCGCCATCGATTACATGAAAATTTGTAACGACGTGGCCTTCATCATCCCAGATAAAGCCTGATCCGGTACCTCTTGGAACACTTCGAACATTACGTGTCCAGAAATCCAATACCTCACCTTTGGTGCTGATGAATACAACCGAATCACGTGCCTTCTCAAACAACTCAATGGTTGTTTTTTCGTCGGCAGCCAAGTCCCCACGCGCCGTCACCACCCTGGGCGCAGCACCTTGATTTCCGCCAAACAGGGAGAAGAAACTGAACCCGCCTTGCCAAACCTGGATCAAAAGCACGGCGACAAGCGTAAGCCAAATCAATCGAACCAGAAATCGATTTTTCATATCCGCGGAGTCCTGTCCCCATGATCACGAATATTGAGACAAAACTATCAAGATCAATGGGCAAAGTGGAGATATCCGAATTTCCGTGTAAGCCGGTCGTTGCTCCCATTATCACTGACTAGTCGCGCCTCGGCCAAGCAGTCTGCCAGCTTGCGCGACGCAACGACCGTATGGCATTGGGCGCGACCAGAAGACAGTGGCAAGACTCATTCGGTGTTCGCCATTTCAGACATGGTGTACTCGCAGTGTCATAGAACATCCCTGGGGCCCCTTTGTGACGGTTAAAAATCCTTTAACCGATTTCCATCCGGTGACAAGCTGGCACAGAACTTCTGCAAACGGCAAGACAAAATGACCTACACTCAAATCGATTGTGCGCCGCACAAAAATTGAGAGTCAACGATGAAATACCAGCATATCTATACCGACCTGCGAACCGCAAAGATGTCCTTCGCGCAGTTCATGGATTTTCTCGGTGAAATCCACTCCCTGGGTGTCGAAAAAGGATCTGCGATGGCAGTTAGCGGCGAACAGCCCTCCTACTTCACTGCGGCTCCTCTTGAAGAAGTGCTCGAATACCGGGCTCACCAGTAAGCAAAACTGACACGCCGGCACCGACGATCATCGCAGGAAGGGCCGACCACAGCGTGAAAGAGAAAGCCATCCTGGACTGACTTCTTGCTGTCTGGGCTGAGCAACAGCTCGAGCTAATCCGGTTGTCCTTAGCTGCTCCCCTATATTGTCGGCAATGAGCTTCAAACGTTCGCTCCGCCTACCCATTGGAATGGCGCAATCTTCGGACGAAAACCGACAGGCAGGAAGGCCTTGCTTTGCTGGGACTCAGGAGGCCTTGCCGGCGGGAAGATGTAGCTCGCCGATCAGGCCACTCGGCGTGGCGCGCAAGAGCTTGAATTGACCACCGTGCAGGCGTGCCACCCGATCGGCAATGGCCAGACCCAGCCCGCAGTGGCCCTTGCCGCGGCGTGCAGAGTCGAGCCTTGTGAAGGCCTGGATGGCCAATTCCATTCGTTCCGGCGCAATACCGACGCCATGATCGACGACTCGGACCACGATGGCCCCCGCCAGGCGCTGAACCTCCACACTGAACGGCGGGCTTCCATATTCGAGCGCATTCTCGAGCAAATTGGCGATCGCTCGCTGCAGCATGTTCGGCATAACCCGGATCACCGTATCAGCATCCTCCGCGATTTTCAGAGATACCCCGTGACGGAGGTAGGGCCCGACAGCCGCCCCCACAATCTCCATGACAGAATGCATTGCGAAAGCCTCCGGCTCCCTTCCCTGGGCAAAGGTGAGAAACTGATCGACGATGGCATCGATGCCTTCGAGATTGGCGATCATGGCCTCACGGCGCTGGCCAGCTTCCATCTCCAACTGAAGGCGCAAGCGGGTGATCGGCGCTCGCAGATCATGAGCGAGTCCAACGAGCATTTCGGCCCGGTCGCGGTCGAACTGCTGCAAGCGGGAAACCATGTCATTGAATCGTTCGGCAAGGATTCTCGTTTCGCGTGGACCTGCGACGTCCATATGGGGTGGATCGGCCACACCGACCTGTTCGATGGCCGCTTCCAGGCGACGCAGCGGTCTTTGCACCCCCCACAGCAAAGCCATCCCTCCCACCAGAATAACGACGAAACCCGATATCAGGCCCCAACCCCAGGGTTCGATGTGATTGCCGTGCCGCCTTGCCGGTGCCGGAAAATGAAGCCAGCGCTCGCCTTGGGGGATACTGCCGAGGCGTACCCAGAAACCGCTATCCCGCTGCGATCCGGCACGCATTTCAACCGCTTCCCCGAGTTCTTCTACCAGCGCTCCCCGTAACCGGGCGAGGAAATTTGCCTGATCGCCGGCTGCTCTGCCTTCCTCTGGATCGGAGGCGAGCCTGACCCCAGGCGGAGGACTCTTTTCGAAATCCGGATGGGCTCGCAGAATTTCTTCGACCAGTCGAATCTGGACCGCGAAGTTACGTGCGAGATTGGTGATGCGCTGGTCATCGGTATGCACCTGAAACACGAGAAACATGGTACCGAAGCCGGCGATGAGCGCAAAAAGAAGAACCAGGGCCAAGCGGGCATAGAGGGTATCGACGCGTATCCTCATGCCGATTCGCCCGGTACATCCGGCACGAAAACGTAGCCGTAGCCCCACACGGTCTGGATGAACTCGGGCTGGTTCACTGCACCATGGATCATTTTCCGCAATTTGGAAATCTGGACGTCGACACTGCGGTCGCCGGTTTCGGTTCCCGGCCCACGCGCCAGTTCCAACAGGCGTTCCCGCGTCAATGGCCGATGGGGGTTTCGACAGAGCGCCGACAGGAGAGCGAATTCCGTCGTAGTCAAGGTGACCGCTTCATGGCGGCGCCACAGGATCCGGCTACCGAAATCCAGTCGGTAATCGCCGAAAGTAACGCATTCCTCGTCGGCCTTGGGCGCGCCTGGCGGAATGGCCAAACGCCTGCGCAATACGGAGCGGATGCGAACGACCAGTTCCTGGGGTGCGAAGGGTTTGCCGATGTAGTCGTCTGCACCGCCGTCGATGCCGGCAATGCGGTCGGACAGTTCGTTGCGTGCGGTCAACATGATGATCCCGACCTCGTCGGAAGCTCGTATGCGTCGGCACAAGGTGAGGCCATCATCGCCCGGTAGCATGTAGTCCAGAACGATGAGATCCGGGCGCTCCCGGAGCAGGCGGCGCTCGATGTCCCGACCGTCGGGAAAACCGCGTACCTCGAACCCTTGGGCACCCAGGTACTCAAGCAGCAGGGTGCGTAATTCCGGGTCATCGTCGACGACCCAAATGAGTGGTTTTCGCGTCGAATCCGACATTAACCGTAAATATCTTCCGAAGGGGCTGGTCCGTAATAGGCGTAATCACTATATCACCCGAAAATCTGCCATTTGCCTGTATTAACATTCATCAATACTTTTTCGCCCGCATCCTTGCTGCGAGGCAAATTTCCGGACGAAAAAAGGCACTAATATGCGAAACCGCCCAGGCGAGCGACCAGCAAGCCGGGAAATGAAGACAATACCGAACGACCTGAACAATGGACAAGAACAACACAGGGCGCCCGTCACGACGCCGAACAGCCCTTTATGTAACCGTCGCTACCGTGGTTGCACTGGCGGTATTCGCCGGATACCGCTACGGGCATATCGGTAACGCTACTCCTCCCGGCGAGCCGCAGACTGCGGCGGGCAAACGCCCGGGTGGCGGTGGCATTCAGCCGGTATCCGTCGCCACCGTCACGGAAAAGGACTTGCGCCTGTGGATCAACGCCATTGGTACTGCCATACCCCGCAACCTGGTTACGGTGCACGCCCGCGTCGACGGAGAACTGTTGCGCGTCAACTTCACCGAGGGCGAAATCGTCAAACAAGGCAAGCTACTGGCCGAAATCGATCCCCGCCCCTATCAGGCGCAACTCGATCAGGCCAAAGGCCAACTCGCGCGTGACCTGGCTCTCTTGCAGAACGCCAAGCTCGATCTCGAACGCTATCAGGATCTCTGGGCCAAGGATTCGATCGCCAAGCAGCAGGTGGATACTCAGGCCGCGCTTGTTCACCAGTATGAAGGTGCCGTGAACAACGATCGCGGGTTGGTTGCCAATGCCAACCTGCAACTGCTCTACACCCGAATCTCAGCGCCGATCTCGGGCCGTGTCGGCCTGCGCCAGGTGGACCCGGGCAACCAGATTCACGCCTCTGACGCAAACGGCATCGTCTCCATCGCGCAGATCGAGCCAATGACCGTCATTTTTGCGATACCCGAAGGGCAATTGCCGGAAATCACGCAGCGAACCGCCAGGGGAGAGATTTTGACGGTAGAAGCCTGGGATCGGGAGCAAAAAAACATGTTGGCCAAGGGCCGCCTGCTGACCACGGATAACCAGATCGATACAACGACGGGTACGATCAAGCTGAAGGCGGAATTTGCCAACTCCGAGCACAGCCTTTTTGCCAACCAATTCGTCAATGTTCGCTTGTTGCTCGGTGTAAGAAGCAAGGCCAAGGTGGTACCGGTGGCTGCCCTGATACGAGGTGCCCGCGGCGCTATCCTCTACGCGGTGAACGAGGAAGGCACGGTACGCTCGGTAGCGGTAAAGCCGGGCGCGATAGATGGCGAGGAAATGGAAATCCAGGGCGAAATCAACGTCGGAGAGCGCGTCGTGACCGATGGTGGTGACAAAATCCGGGATGGCATCAAGGTCAGCATCATCGACCCGGGCAAAGGCCAGGAAACGGCCGGAGAGCCTGATAGCCGCAAGGGCCGCGGCCATGGCAAGCGCTCTGATGGCCCCCCCCGTGACACCGCGGCCAGTGCAGGAACCCCGCCCCCTCGGCCGGATACTGCGCCCGCCCCTCATTAATAACACCTGCGCCAAGGCCGTCGTAACCTTCACCACGGCCCAGCGATTCCCTTCCCGCCGATGAACCCGTCACGCCCCTTCATCCTACGTCCCATCGCCACCTCTCTGCTCATGGTGGCGATCATCCTCGTCGGCATCATCGGCTATCGCTTCCTGCCCGTTTCTGCCTTGCCGGAAGTGGATTACCCGACGATTCAGGTCACCGCGCTCTACCCCGGCGCCAGTCCAGACGTCGTCGCTTCGTCGATCACGGCGCCCCTGGAACGGCAGTTCGGGCAGATGCCCGGCTTGGCGCAGATGACGTCATCCAGTTCCGGTGGCGCCTCGATGATCACCCTGCGCTTCACCCTCAGCCTGACCCTAGACGTCGCCGAGCAGGAGGTGCAGGCAGCGATCAACGCGGCCTCGAACCTGCTGCCTACCGATATGCCGCTACCACCGGTATATAGCAAGGTCAATCCGGCAGATGCGCCGATCCTGACACTGGCGATCACCTCGCCGTCACTACCGGTGCCGCGCATGCACGATCTGGTGGAAAGCCGTGTCGCCATGAAAATTTCCCAGGTTCCCGGCGTCGGCCTGGTGAGTATCGCCGGCGGCCGCCGTCCTGCCGTACGCATTCAGGCTAATCCGCTGGCCATCGCCAATCTCGGCTTGTCAATGGAGGATTTGCGATCGGCCATCGCTGCAGCCAACGTGAATAGCTCGAAGGGGAGCTTCGATGGGCCGACCCGCGCATCCACTATCGACGCCAACGACCAATTGAAATCGGCTGCCGAATATGAAGCCGTGATCGTCGCCTACCGCAACGGTGCTCCAGTACGCCTCAGGGACGTGGCCGATATCGTGGATGGCGCCGAAAACAGCCGCCTGGCCGCCTGGTCCGATACGCAGGAGGCGGTCATCCTCAATATCCAGCGCCAGCCGGGAGCCAACGTGATCGATGTCGCGGAACGTGTGAAGAAGGCCCTGCCGCAACTGAAAGCCAGCCTGCCGGCGTCCATCGACATGCGCATCCTCTCCGATCGGACAGTGACCATCCGGGCCTCCGTCGACGACGTCGAATTTGAACTCATCCTCGCAGTCGGCCTGGTCATCATGGTGATCTTTCTCTTCCTGCGCACCCTGCCGGCCACCATCATTCCCAGTCTGGCCGTGCCCGTGTCGCTGATCGGTACCTTTGCAGCGATGTACAAGATCGGCTATTCGATCAACAACCTGACCCTGATGGCCCTCACCATTTCGACAGGCTTCGTCGTCGATGACGCTATCGTCATGATCGAGAATATCGCCCGCTACGTCGAGGAAGGCGAAGACCCCCTGGCGGCGGCGCTCAAGGGCGCCAAGCAGATCGGCTTCACCATCATCTCCCTGACCGTTTCCCTGATCGCCGTATTGATACCACTGCTTTTCATGGGCGACGTAGTCGGCCGCCTCTTCCACGAATTCGCTATTACCCTGGCCATCTCGATTCTCATTTCGGCAGGGGTCTCCCTCACCCTGACGCCGATGCTGTGTACCCGCCTGCTCAAACATGTGCCGGAACAGCGGCAGGGGCGCTTCTATCGCTGGAGTGGCCGCGTTTTCGATACGGTAATCGCCCATTACGGACGAGCCTTGACCTGGGTCCTCGGTCGCCAGACGGCCACTCTGGCGGTGGCAGCAGGCACCCTGCTGCTGACCATCGCGCTCTACATCTGGATTCCCAAGGGTTTCTTTCCAGTCCAGGATACCGGAGCCATTCAGGCCATCACGGAAGCGCCGCAGTCCATTTCCTTCCCGGCCATGGCCGAGCGGCAGCAAGCCCTGGCGACAGAAATTCTCAAGGATCCAGCAGTTGCCAGCCTGTCTTCCTTCATCGGCGTCGACGGCACCAATGTCACTCTCAACAGCGGCCGCATGCTGATCACCCTCAAGCCCCTGAGCGAGCGCAGCGACCATGCCACCGAGATCATTCGTCGCCTCGCCGACGCTGCCCGTACCGTGCCGGGCATCGCCCTCTATCTGCAGCCGGTGCAGGACCTCACGGTAGAAGGGCAAGTCTCGCGCACCCAGTACCAATTCACCCTTTCCTCGCCCGATCTGGCGGTACTGAGCGAATGGGTGCCACGCTTAGTCGACCGTCTGCGCCAGATTCCTGCCCTGGCCGACGTTGCCTCCGATCTTCAAGACAACGGCCTCCAGGCCTACCTTCAGATCGACCGCGACACCGCCGGCCGCCTGGGCATCACGGTCGCGGCCATTGACAACGTCTTGTACGACGCTTTCGGGCAGCGGCTGGTCTCGACCATTTTTACCCAATCAACCCAATACCGGGTCGTACTCGAAAGCAAACCGGAACTGAAGTCTGGCCTGGCCGCCCTGGAAAACCTGCGGGTACCGACCACCGGTGGCCTCCAGGTTCCGCTCAGCGCCGTCGCCCGCATTGAGGAACGTCCTACACCTCTGGCCATCAACCACCTGGGGCAATTTCCGGCTGCCACGGTGTCCTTCAACCTGGCCCCGGGCGCCTCCCTCGGCGAAGCCGTCGAAGCCATACGTTCCGCCAAGCAAGAACTTGCCTTGCCCCCCTCTGTGGAAACAGCATTCCAGGGTGCGGCGGCGGCCTTCCAGTCGTCGCTGACCAATACCCTGTTGCTGATTATTGCCGCAGTGGTCACGGTCTACCTGGTGCTGGGCGTGCTCTACGAGAGCTACATCCATCCGGTAACAATCCTATCGACCCTGCCCTCCGCTGGCGTCGGAGCCCTCCTGGCCCTCTGGCTCACCGGGTCGGGTCTCGACATCATCGGCATCATCGGCATCGTGCTGCTCATCGGCATCGTCAAGAAAAACGCCATCATGATGATCGACTTCGCTCTGGACGCCGAGCGCAACCAGGGCCTGCCGCCGCGCGAAGCGATCTTCCAGGCCTGTCTCCTACGCTTCCGGCCAATCCTGATGACCACCATGGCCGCCCTGCTCGGCGCGCTGCCCTTGATGCTGGGTGGTGGCTTCGGCGCCGAATTGCGGCAACCACTGGGCTACGCTCTGGTGGGTGGACTCCTGGTCAGCCAGGTATTGACCCTGTTTACCACGCCGGTGATCTACCTCGCCTTCGTGCGGCTCGCCGGGCGTTTTGCGCACCGGCAGGCAACATCCCTGGATTGACCGGCAACCATGAACATCTCGGCGCCTTTCATCCAGCGGCCCGTCGCCACCACTCTGGTGGCACTCGGCGTCGTTCTCGCCGGCATCATCGCCTTTTTCCTGCTGCCGGCTGCGCCGCTCCCCCAAGTCGATTTTCCGACCATCTCCGTACAGGCCGCCCTGCCCGGCGCCAGCCCCGAAACCATGGCGGCCACCGTGGCAACCCCCCTCGAGCGGGCCCTTGGACGTATCGCCGGGGTGACCGAGATCACATCCTCCAGTTCCCTGGGCAACACACGCATCACCATCCAGTTCGACTTGGACCGCGACATCGACGGGGCGGCCCGGGATGTGCAGGCGGCCATCAATGCGTCGCGTCCGCTCTTGCCCTCCGGCCTGCCGAGCAATCCGACCTATCGCAAGGTCAATCCGGCCGACTCCCCTATCCTGATCCTGGCGCTCACCTCGCATACGCTGTCGCGCGGTCAGATGTACGATGCTGCATCGACCATCCTCGCCCAGCGCCTGTCTCAGGTCGAAGGTATCGGCCAGGTCAACGTAGGCGGCGGCGCCCTGCCCGCGGTGCGGGTCGATATCGATCCCAATCGGTTATCCAGCGAAAATATCGGCCTCGAGGACGTGCGCAACGCCATCGTGGCAACCAACGCCAACCGGCCGAAAGGCGTCGTGGAAGCGGGCGACCGCAGCTGGCAGGTAGCCACCAACGACCAGGCAACGAGCGCAGCCGAATACAGCCCCTTGCTGGTCCGCTTCCAGAACGGCGCCGGCGTCCGGCTGGGCGATCTGGCCGAGGTCAGCGATTCGGTCCAGGACATCCGGAACTATGGCGCAGCCAACGGAAAACCCGCTGTCCTGCTGATCCTTTACCGCTCCCCAGGGGCCAATATCATTGGCACGGTGGACCGGGTGCGCTCCCTTCTACCGCATCTGCAGGCATCGATCCCCGCCGCTATCGACCTCGACGTCGTGCTCGATCGCACGCCGACCATCCGTGGTTCCCTGCGAGAGGTGGAGCGCACCCTGCTGATCTCGGTAGGCCTGGTCCTGATGGTGGTACTCCTGTTCCTGCGCCGGCTGCGGGATGCCCTGATCCCCAGTGTCGCCGTCCCCATCTCACTGATCGGCACCTGCGGCGTGATGTATCTCTGCCACTACAGTCTGGACAACCTCTCCCTGATGGCCCTCACCATCGCCACCGGCTTTGTGGTGGACGACGCCATCGTCGTTCTCGAGAACATCGTCCGCCATGTCGAAGCCGGGAAGAAACCCATGGAAGCTGCCTTGCTGGGCGCTCGGGAAATCGGCTTCACCGTCGTGTCGATCAGCCTTTCGCTCATCGCCGTCTTCATTCCCGTGCTGTTGATGGGGGGGATCGTCGGCCGCCTGTTCCGGGAATTTGCCGTGACGCTTTCCGCGGCAATCCTCGTTTCGATGATCGTGTCGCTCACCGTCACCCCTACCATGGCCGCACACCTCCTGCGCCCCCTTCCCGCCAAGACCCGTCCGACGACCGGCTTCTCGTGTCGTCTGGCCCGCCTGGTTCGCGCACTCGGCCGCGGCTACCGGCACAGTCTGGCCTGGTCATTGCGCCACGGCGCGCTGATCCTGGTTTTCCTGGCCCTGACCATCGCGCTCAATTTCTTTCTCTACGGTACCATCAAGAAAGGATTTTTTCCCCAGCAGGATACGGGCCGCGTCATCGGCAACGTGCAGGCGGACCAGAGCATTTCCTTTCAGTCCATGGAACAGAAGCTCAAGGACTTCTTGGACATCGTCCGAGAGGACCCGGCCGTCGAATCGGTGGTCGGCTTTACCGGCGGCGGCCAGCGCAACGGAGCTTTCCTTTTCATGACCCTCAAACCGCTGGCCGAGCGGAAAATTCCGGTTACCAAGGTAATCGGCAGACTACGGGGAAAGCTCGCTCGGGTGCCAGGAGCTTCGCTGTTCCTTATCCCGGCGCAGGATGTCACCATCGGCGGACGGCCAAGCAACGCCCAGTTCCAGTACACCCTCCAAGGCGACGATCTGGAAGATCTGCGCAAGTGGGAACCGCGCATTCGCAACGCTCTGTCCGAACTCCCAGAACTGGTGGACGTCAATACCGACCAACAGGATAAGGGTCTGCAAACCAGCCTGGTGATCGACCGTGATGCGGCCTCCCGACTCGGCCTGTCGGTCGGCGCCATCGACGCTGTCCTCAATGATGCTTTCGGCCAGCGACAGGTATCGATCATTTATAACCCCCTCAATCAATACAGGGTGGTGTTGGAACTTGCCCCGCGCTTCCTAGAAAGCCCGGAGACACTGAAGATCGTCAACTTCACCACCACCAGCGGGGGGCAAGTTCCCTTGCGTTCCTTCGCCCGCATCGAGACCACCAATACGCCCCTCGCGGTGAACCACCAGAGCGGATTCCCGGCATCCACCATCAGTTTCAACCTACCCGGGAACACAGCCCTCGGCCAGGCTTCCGCCGCTATCGACAAGGCGATCGCCGAGCGCGGCGTGCCCAGCTCGATTCACGGCAGTTTCCAGGGAACGGCCAAGGCCTTTCAGGATTCCCTGGCCAGCCAGCCGCTGCTTATCCTGGCAGCCATTGGTGCCATCTACATCGTCCTCGGCATGCTCTACGAGAGCCTGATCCATCCGCTGACCATTCTCTCGACGCTGCCTTCCGCCGGGGTCGGTGCCCTTCTGGCACTGATGGCCTTCGACGCCGAGTTCAGTGTCATCGCCCTGATCGGCGTATTACTGCTCATCGGCATCGTCAAAAAGAACGCCATCATGATGATCGACTTCGCCATAGATCGACAAAGGCGGTTCGGCCTGAGCGCCGGAGCGGCCATCTATCGCGCCTGCCTCATGCGTTTCCGCCCGATCATGATGACCACCCTGGCCGCCGCCTTCGGCGCCATTCCCTTGGCTCTGGGCAGCGGCGATGGGGCCGAACTGCGTAACCCGCTGGGCATTTCCATCGTCGGCGGCCTGCTGGTCAGCCAGGTGTTGACCCTGTATTCGACTCCCATCGTCTACGTTGTGCTCGATCGCCTGCGGGAGCGGTTTGCCCGGCGACGTACGGCGCCGATAGCCCCTGCCCAGGCGAACTCACATCCGTGAAAGCGATCTCTTCCGTGTCTTTCAAATTTTTTACTCTCGTGCCACTCGCTCTAATTGCCGGGTGCAGCCTGACTCCTTCCTACCAGCCACCGACGCTTGCCGCCCCCGCTGCATACAAGGAGGATGGGGCCTGGATACCAGCCGCGACCCTACCCCCACAACCGGAAAAATGGTGGACCGCTTTTGCCGACCCGGTTCTGAACGACCTGGCAGAGCGCGTCACCGTCGACAACCAGAACATCAAGCTGGCCGAGGCCCAGTACCGGGCAGCCCGGGCGACGGTGGATAGCGTAAGGGCCGGCCTGTATCCCACGTTGGGCGCCGGCACCTCCGCCAGTCGCGGCATAACGGCTACCGGGGCCCCCGTCACCAACCTCTATGCGCTGACTGCCCAGGCCAATTGGGAGCTTGACCTGTGGGGGCAGGTACGCAGCGGGGTCGAGGCCGCCGCAGGGAAGGCCCAAGCCAGCGAGGGCGCCCTGGGCGCGGCCCGCTTGAGCACCCAGGCACTGCTTGCTCAAACCTATTTCCAGATGCGCGCCGCGGAAGCCCAGGAACGGCTGCTGACACGCACCGTAGCAGCCTACGAACGCTTCCTCGAACTGACGCAAAACCGCTTTGGGGCCGGCGTGGCCTCCCCCCTCGATGTTGCCCAGGCCCAGACGCAACTGCTCAGTGCCCGGACCCAACAGGCTGACGCACGGCTGCAACGGAGCCAAGCGGAGCACACCATCGCGACCTTGCTCGGTAAACCACCGGCTGAGATTTCTATTGCTCCGGCCGACAAACTGGCAACGGTGCCCACACTGCCGCCACTGCTCCCGTCGACCACCCTGGAAACCCGGTGGGACATCTATTCCAGCGAACGCTCCGTAGCCGCCGCCAACGCCCAGATCGGCGTCGCGCGATCGGCGTACTTCCCGGTACTTACCCTCGGTGCCAACGGCGGCTATCGCAGCACCGAACTATCCAATCTGCTAAGTGTTCCCTCCCGCATCTGGTCCCTCGGCCCCACCCTGGCACTTACCCTGTTCGACGGCGGAGCCCGCTCCGCCGCCGTAGAACAGGCGCTGGCTGGCTACGATCAGGCTGTCGCCATCTATCGCCAAACCGTGCTTGCCGCATTTCAGGAAGTCGAGGACAACCTAGCTGCCGCCCGTTGGTTGAATGATGAGTCGGTTTCTCAGAATGCAGCGCTCGAGGCCGCCCGCAAGGCCCGCCAAATTGCGGAGAACCAATATCGGGCTGGCACCGCGTCATCGCTGAACGTGATCACCGCCCAGGCCAGCGAACTAGCCGCCGAAGAGGCAATCATTACGATCTGGAATCGGCAGATAAATGCCGTTGCCCAGCTCTACAAGAATGTGGGTGGTCGGAAAATTTCTGCGGAACAATCGACTGATCATCCGTAATAAAACTCCGGCAATCGATCGGCAACGACGATCTGATGGGGCAAGAGAAACTTGAGCGCCTGTTTAAATACCTCGATAACAGGCAGACAATGCCCCCGCAACTCAGGGCACCAGAGTTGGTTGGCCATCGCCAGAAAACCAGATCGCCGGATAGGGAGAGACGCAGGCTACAAGAATATCCGGGGCGTGGTCAGTCCCTTTCGGGCAGTCTTGGTTGTAGCAAACATATCCGGTATCCGGAGGCGCCATTGCTGCCCAATAGCGCCTGTTTTTCAGTAGCCAATCTGTTCTACCACTTATTCCGAGTGTAGTTGCATGCCCACAGAAATCGGCAGCAGGCATGGAACGGTGCTCAGCGGGATTGGACAAGAATGTAGCCCCGGTTCTCGATGGCATCTCTGGTTCGCATGCCTTTGACCAGGGTCGATATCGGCATCCAGACCCAGGGGTAATGACTGGGATTCACATCCAGGACCAGAACGGAATCCGTCACCGCATCGTAGGCCCCGAGCGGCGAAATATGCCCGCCGCCGGATTGGCCGACCGCTTCTCGTTTGTAGTTCACGATGACAAAGTCGCCCTCACGACTCAGGTTATCGACCAGATCCTTGCGAATGTCGTCTTCGCTTGTCGTGGTATCGACGATAACCAAACGTGTAGCGAGTTTGTGCGCGCGGAGCATTTCGTCCAACTGGCGTAACTGGTAGCCTCCATCGCGTAACACCTTGCCGTTCACGGTCGAGGGCTCGCCAAAGACTTGAGCCCTCGTCTTTTTGCCCGTGGCAATGACGCTTTCCTGCGTATATCGGGGCACTGTCAGTTCCAGGTTTTTCGGCAGATACCGGGCATCCGCCGGCTGTAGCCTGCTGCGATCATGGGGAGCATCCATATCCTGTGGGCGCAAGGCATTCAGAACAATCGCCGCAGACGTTGGGCCGCAGAAGGCGATCGTTGCCTGCGATTCAAACTGATTGGCTAGCGGAGCGAAATCGCTCTTCGCGATCGTACGCGCCAAACGGTCCAACCCTTCCACTGAGGCAAAGGGGACAAGCATTTGGGCGCGAAACGGAGGCGCTTCGTCACGAGCGAGGGCCACGGTAAGGATGGCGCCAGCCAACAGGAGTGCTGACGCGGCACGAACAAACAACGACATTCATCTCTCCTGATGACAGTGCGATCCGGACAACAGTGTAAGGCTCCAGGCCAAGATGGCAACTCTGCCACGAACGGTGGTGGCCTTAAATTCAGCCTCCACCGATCGATCCACCTGCCCAGCGCTCCCCGCCGAAAGGGCCAGACACCGTAGCAACCCAACGAAATCTCCCGAAGTACCCGGGAATAACTCAATTCTCATGCGGCGGGATTACTTGAGATTCAACTGCCACCACCAGCCGCTGCACAGCTTCCGCAATCATCCCTTCCTCCAGATTCCCATAGCCCAGCACGAGGCCGTTGCAGGTCATTGGCGCTCTCGTATAGCTTCCCAGGGCGCGCACTCCCAGCCCCAAGGCTGCGGCACGCGCTGCCACTTCGGTATCGCATATTCCCTCCGGCAGCCACATCACCAAGTGCAAGCCGGCTTCACCGCCCGACAGTTCCACGGACCGCCCGAACGCTGCCTTCAAGGCTATTCGCAGGGCGACCTGTCGCGCGCCGTAGCGCGCGCGCATGCGGCGCAGGTGGGCAGTGTAGTAGCCGCGCTCGATGAAATCGGCGAGAGCACGCTGCTCGACGCCTTGGCCGGGACGTGTTGCCTGCGTGGTGGCACGAGCAAAATCGGCGGCAATGGCATGCGGCAACACCAAATAACCGAGACGAAGGCCTGGATAAAGCGTTTTACTGAAAGTGCCGACGTAAACGACCGGTACGTCGGGCTGTAGGCCGAATAGCGCGGGTGGTGCGGGGCCGGTACGGCGGAACTCGCTGTCGTAGTCGTCCTCAATAATCCAGGCGCTTGCCTGGCGGGCGCGCTCGATCAGTGACAGGCGACGCGACAGCGACATGACGCGACCCGTCGGATACTGGTGTGACGGCGTGATCATGATCAGGCGTGGAGAGTGCCCACGCCAATCCTCTTCGCTCGGAGCCAGCCCCTCGCTATCAACCGGTATGTCATGCACGCGCAGTCCGGCCAGGCCGAAGGCGACGCGAGCGGCGAGATATCCGGGGTTCTCGACCCAAACGGTGTCGCCATGGTCAGCCAACAGCCGTGCGCAAAGGTCCAGCGCGGCCTGTGTTCCGCTGGTGATCACGATTTGCGCGGGATCTACGGCCAGGCCGCGGATGGTGGTGAGATGGGCCGCCATTGCTGCGCGCAGCGCCGGGTCACCACCATGGGCAGCATAGCCAAGTTGGCGCCACCCCGCATCACGCCAGGCGCGTTCCAGGCAGGCGCGCCAAGTACGGAAGGGAAAGGCGCCGTAATCGGGCGTGCCAGGTGCAAATGGCAGCACGGCAGCCTCACGTGCCGGTTCCGGCTGCAATGCCGCCGCAGCGCGGGAGGAGAGTTTCAAGGGCACGGCAGTCCCGCGCCCGCTTGAGGACGGCCCCATCGCGCACACGGGAAGCAACGCCACCCGCGTGCCCTGTCGATCCGCCAGCAGACAGCCTTCGGCGACCAGTTGCTCATAGGCAAACAGCACAGTATTACGGGCGAGTTTCAGCGAAGTCGCCAGACTGCGGCTGGCAGGCAAGCGCGTGCCAGCCGCCAGACGGCCTGACAAGATGGCTTCGCGCAGGCGGTGGTAAAGCACACGCTGCCGTGGCATGTTTTCTGGCAAAGGCAGGGCGAGCAGCCAGTCCAGCTCCATCGTGGCTCCATCAATCGTTGATTTTATGGCACTACGAACAGTACCACGACGCCCGTAAAGTGTAGTCATCAACACACTAAGGAACCCTGCCATCATGCCTCGCTCTACCGCCCCCTCTTCGCGGACCCGCGTTTGCCGTAAACCGGAGCGCGCCGCCTACGACGCCGAGACCATCAATGCCATCGTCGACGCCGCAGTCATTTGCAGCGTTGCCTTCCAGATCGATGGCGGGGTGCACGCCATTCCGACCATCCATTGGCGCGACGGTGGGTACCTCTACGTCCACGGCGCCAAGGCGTCGCGCATGCTCAAGGCGCTTACCGAGAGCGAGGTCTGCATCACGGTCGCGCTCGCTGATGGCTTGGTACTGGCCCGCTCGGCCATGCACCATTCGATGAACTACCGCTCGGTGGTGATCTACGGCCAGTTCGAGTCGGTAAACCAGCCGGCCGAGAAAGAGCGTGCCCTCCGGGCCCTCATCGAAGGCCTCTATCCCGGACGCTGGGACACGCTGCGCCCGATCAACGACAAGGAACTGAACGCCACCAGCGTGCTGCGTATTCCGCTGGCCGAAGCTTCGTCCAAAGCACGTGATAGCGGAGTAAAGGATGACGACGATGATCTGGACTGGCCAGTCTGGGCCGGCGTGATCCCGTTCAATACTGCTACAGGGACGCCGCGCCGGGAGAACGACAGCGTGGGGGGGACCGTGCCTTCCACACGCTTCACGCTTTAGCCCAGCCAGACAAGCCGCCGGCATCTCGGGCAAAATATCGGGATGAAGATTCTCATCGTCGAAGACGAAACCAAGACCGGCGACTATCTCAAGCAGGGGTTGGGTGAGGCCGGGTTTCCGGCCGATCTGGTACGCAACGGGCTGGACGGCATGCACGAAGGGCTAGCCGGCGACTATGATCTGCTGATCCTCGATGTCAATCTGCCCGGCCTCGACGGCTGGCAGGTGCTGAAAACCCTGCGCGCCGCCGGTCGCGATCTGCCGGTGCTTTTCCTGACCGCCCGCGACCAGGTGGAAGATCGGGTCAAGGGACTGGAGCTGGGTGCTGACGACTACCTGATCAAACCCTTCGCCTTCTCCGAACTGCTCGCCCGCGTGCGCACTCTGCTCCGCCGCGGCCGGGCCAAGGAGGCAGACAACCTGAGCATTGCCGACCTCGAACTGGATGTACTGAAACGCCGCGCCACCCGCGCCGGGCAGCGCATCGATCTGACCGCCAAGGAATTCGCCCTGCTCGAACTTTTCCTGCGCCGCCAGGGTGAGGTGCTAGCCCGCAGCTTCATCGCCTCGCAGGTATGGGACATGAATTTCGACTCGGACACCAATGTCGTCGAAGTCGCCATTCGGCGCCTGCGTGCCAAGGTAGACGACGACTTCTCACCCAAGCTGATCCATACCTTGCGCGGCATGGGTTACGTGATGGAAATCCGTTGACCATGGCGCTGACGGTAAGCAACTGGCGGCATTCGATCACCCTGCGCCTGGCGCTGGCCTTCGCCGTGCTGACCATCCTGGTCTTCGCCACGCTGGGCATCTACCTGAGCCGGTCGACCGACAACCACATGGCCGAACTCGACGCCCACGAACTGCTCGGCAAGCTGGCCCTGGCCGGCCACATCGGCAGCCAGTCCGAATCGCCGGCCGCCTTCGCCAATCGCCTGAGCGACGCGCTGGTCGGCGAACACGGCATCATCGTCGCCGTGGATGGTCCCCACGGGGCCATTTTCCGCTGGCCGGACGACGGCCTGGCCGACTCGCTGGCTGCTGCTTCGACCGGCATCGGCGAGCAACCCACACGGCTACGCGAAGACGGCATCGACTACCGCGCTGTGGCCGGCAGCGAGCAGACCGGATGGAACGAGACAGTGCGCGTCGTCGTCGCCCGCAACATCCACCACCACACTGATTTCCTTGATCAGTTGCAACGCGACTTCTGGCTGGCTGTATTCGCTGCCGCTGTGCTGACCGTGGTCGTCGGGATGCTGATCGTCCGCCACAGCATACGTCCGGTGCGCGCCATCGCCCACGCCGCCGGCCGCATTTCCGCCGGCCGCCTGGCCGAGCGCATGCCGGTGCAAGACGTGCCGCCGGAACTGGCCGAACTGGTCGCCGCCTTCAACGACATGCTGGGCCGCCTGGAGGAGTCTTTCTCGCGGCTGTCCGACTTCTCGGCCGATCTGGCGCACGAACTGCGCACGCCCATCCACAGCCTGCGCATGCAGACCGAGGTTTCGCTGAACCACCCGCGCAGCGCCGACGAGTACCGCGAACTGCTCGCCTCCAACCTCGAGGAATACGACCGGCTGACGCGGATCATCGCCGACATGCTGTTCCTGGCCAAAGCCGACCACGGGCTGATCGTGCCGCACCGCGAGCGACTCGACCTGCACGCCCTGTGCGAACGGCTGCTCGAATACTACGGCCTGCTCGCCGAGAACATCGCCGTGCATTTGAGCGACACCCCACTCATCGCCGAAGGCGACCGGCTGATGCTGGAGCGCGCCATCGGCAATCTGCTGGTCAACGCCATCCATCACACCCCGGCCGGCGGTTCGGTCACTCTCAGCCTGCGCGAGGAAGGCGGCATGGCGGTGGTGGCGGTGGCCAACACCGGCCAACCGATCGCACCGGAGGCCATGGAACGGATCTTCGACCGCTTCGGCAAGCTGGACCAATCGAGCGAAGGCACCGGCCTCGGCCTGGCCATCACCCGCTCCATCGTCCTCGCCCACCAGGGACGGATCTCGGTCAATTCGGATGCGGCGGCGACGGTGTTTTCGGTGGCGCTGCCAATGGCCGCCGCCTGAGTCGGCCTATCCTTGTCGCATTCGCGACATGCCCCCGACAATGGCCCGATACACCGACAAAAAACAACAATAATTCAATAGGTTGAAGTCTGGCACCACCCTTGCTTCGGAAGCAGCAAGGAGATTGCCATGACCCAGTCCTTCATCACCATCAACGATACGACCCTGCGCGACGGCGAACAGTCGGCCGGCGTGGCGTTTTCGTTGACGGAGAAACTGGACATCGCCTGCCAGCTGGCCGCCATCGGTCTCCCGGAGCTGGAAGTCGGCATCCCGGCCATGGGCGACGAGGAGCGCGAATCGATCCGTGCCGTGGCCGATCTCAAGCTCCCGCCGCGCCTGATGGTGTGGAGCCGCATGCACCCGGCCGACATCGCGGCCTGCGCCAACCTCGGCGCCCACCTGATCGACATCTCGGTGCCGGCCTCCGACCAGCACCTGGCCTATAAGCTGAAGCAGGACCGCGCCTGGCTATTGCGCGAACTGCCCAAGTACATCGGCGCCGCGCTGTCCCTCGGCCTTGAAGTCGGCCTCGGCTGCGAGGATGCCTCGCGGGCCGACATGGATTTCCTGTGCGCCCTGGCTGAAACGGCCGAGCGTGCCGGCGCCCGCCGCCTGCGCTTCGCCGACACGCTGGGCATCCTCGAGCCGTTCGGCACCTACGACAAGATTTCCACGCTCTGCCGGCGCAGCGGTCTGGAAATCGAAATGCACGCCCACGACGACATGGGGCTGGCCACCGCCAACACGCTCGCCGCCTGCAAGGCCGGCGCCACGCACGTCAACACGACGGTGAACGGGCTGGGCGAACGGGCCGGCAACGCGCCGCTGGAAGAAGTGGTACTTGGCCTGAACAAGCTGCACGGCATCGCCACCGGCATCGATCTGAAGGGTTTTCCGTCGCTGTCAGCAAAGGTGGCCTGCGCTTCCGGGCGCGCCATCCCGTGGCAGAAGAGCGTGGTCGGCGCCGGGGCCTTCACGCATGAGGCCGGCATCCACGTCGATGGCCTGCTCAAGCACCCGGACAATTACCAGGGTTTCGATCCGCGAGAAGTCGGCCAGGCACACCGCATCGTGCTCGGCAAGCATTCCGGGTCGCGCGCCGTGCAGGTGGTCTATGCCGGGCTGGGCATCGAACTCGGCGAAGCCGAGGCGCAGGCCATGCTGCCGCAGGTCCGGGCCTTCGTCGCCGCACACAAGCACCCGCCCGAAGTGTCCGACCTGCACGATCTTCTCGCTTCGCTGCGGAGCCTCCACCATGTCTGAAACGATGACCATGACTGCTCCCGTGCCGCCCGCCCTCTCCGCCCCCGGCCTGTGGGCCACCCTCAAGGAGGACCTGGCCTGCGTTTTCCAGCGTGACCCGGCGGCCCGCTCGACGCTGGAGGTGCTGACCACCTACCCCGGTGTCCATGCCATCCTCACCCATCGCCTGGCGCATCGCCTGTGGCAGTCCGGCTGGCGCTTCCCGGCCCGCTTCCTGTCCTTCCTCGGGCGCACGCTGACAAATGTTGACATCCACCCCGGCGCCACCATCGGCCGCCGCTTCTTCATCGATCACGGCGCCTGCGTGGTGATCGGCGAGACGGCCGAAGTTGGCGACGACGTCACGCTGTACCACGGCGTCACGCTGGGCGGCACCTCGTGGAACAAGGGCAAGCGCCACCCGACCCTAGCCGACGGCGTGGTGGTCGGCGCTGGCGCCAAGATTCTCGGTCCCATCTGCATTGGCGAGCGCGTCCGCGTCGGCGCCAATTCGGTGGTCGTCAAGGACGTGCCGGCCGACCGGACCGTCGTCGGGGTTCCCGGCCGGATCGTCGACACCCGGCTCGGCCCGGCACGCCTCGCTGACGGCATCAACCTGGACCACAACGTGATGCCCGACCCGGTGGCCAAGTCCATCGCCTGCCTGATCGAGCGCATCGAGACGCTGGAAAAGGAACTGGCCGAACTGCGCCACGAGCCGCCGCCCGCCGATCACGCCGGCGAATGCCGCACCTGCTCGGCCGGCGACCTGTGCTGCGAAACTGAAGCCATGCATGAGGCCATGCACTGATATGGACCTGCTCGACTTCTTCGACTGCAAGCTCTACTTCGAGGACGCGCTCCCCGCCGAAGCCGAGCTGCTGATCGCCCAGGCGGCGCAGGACTACGGCAACCCGGCCGCCGAACTCGCCCTGCTCCGCGCCCACCTGCTGGCACCGGAGCACCTGACCGTGCTGGTCAGCCTGTACCGCTACTACTTCTACCAGCATCGCCTCGACGAGGTGCTGATCGTTGCCGAACACGCCAAGCGGGTTTCCGCCCGCCACCTCGGCATCCCCAACGACTGGCGACAGATTGACGAGAGTCAGCTCGGCTCGGCCGCCACCACCTCTTTCGGCCTGCTCCGCTTCTACCTGCTGGCGCTCAAGGCCGAAAGCATCGTCCTGCTCCGCCTCGGCCGCATCGCCGAATCGCGCGACCGGCTCACCAAGCTGGCCGCACTGGACAGCCGCGACCACCTTGGCGCGGCCAAGCTACTTGAAGTCGTCGACGAGTTTCAATCGGAAGACACGCCTACCGAAACCCCATCCATCACCCTTGCCATCGCCTGAAGGAGGCATCATGGAAGACATCGCCCTGACACTCGAAGAAGCCATGGAAGAACTGGTTTCAGCCGAGGACTTTCTCGATTATTTCGAAGTCCCCTACGAGCCTTCGGTGGTCCATGTGAACCGCCTGCACATCCTGCAACGCTTCCACGACTACCTGGCCAAGCAGGCGCCCAACCTGCCGCCGCAGGAAGACCAGCAGCGCGGCATCTACCGCCTGTGGCTGGAGCGTGCCTACCAGGACTTCGTCGAATCGAATTCGATCAAGGAAAAGGTCTTCGCCGTGTTCCAGAACCAGGCCCAGCCGGGCGGCGGATTCAGTTCCTTCGTATCTCTCGACAAGGTATTCCGGACATGATGAACGCCCGCTGGGACTACGGCGAAGCGGTACGCCTGACACGCAACGTCCGCAACGACGGCACCTACCCCGGCCTCGATCCGGGTGCCTTCCTCGTCCGCCGGGGCAGCGTCGGCTATGTCGTCGATGTCGGCACCTTCCTGCAGGACCAGATCATCTATTCGGTCAATTTCCTCGACGAAGGCAAGATCGTCGGTTGCCGCGAGGAAGAGCTGATCAGCGCCAAAGAACAGTGGACGCCGTCGAAATTCGAATTCCGGGAAAAGGTATGCGCCGCCAAACAACTGGCCGTCGGCGGCGAAGTACTGGTCAAACTGGGTGCCGTCGGCGAGGTCATCAAGGTCATCCGCGATGCGCCAGGCGGTGTCGCCTATCACATCCATTTCGACAGCCTGCCCGGCCGCCTGCTCCAGATACCGGAAACCGCCCTCGAAGCCCTGGAAGCCCGGGTGTAACGCCATGCAGCAACTTGGCTATCTCGAACTGAAGCTGTCCTGGGAGCTGTTCCACAAAGGCCCCGAGGCGCTGACCGAACTGGAACGCCATCGACTGGACGATGTGGCGCGCAAGCAGGACAGCATCGAACAACGCATCCTGGCCAGTGCCGCCGCAGCCAACGTGGTCGTGCCGGCCGCCACGCTGACCAGCCGCATCGCAGAGATTCGCCAGCGCTACCCGAGCGCCGACGAATTCACCCAGGACCTCGAACGCAGCCAGATAACGATGGCCGACCTCGAACAAGCCGTCGAGCGCGACCTGCGCGTCGAAGCCGTGCTGGAGAAAGTGGCCTCGGCCGTTCCCGCCGTCAGCCCGGTCGATGCCGAAATCTACTACCGGCTACACCCGGAGGCCTTCGACCGCCCGGAAGCCCGCCGCTTGCGCCACATCCTGATCACCTTCAACAACGACCGGGAAAAGGAAAAGGCCCGGCTGACGCTGGAAGGCCTGCGCATTACGCTGAGAAACCCGGAAGCCTTCGCCGTAGCTGCCCTGCGCCATTCGCAATGCCCGACTGCGATGGATGGCGGGATGCTCGGCGTGGTCAAGCGCGAGCAGCTGTATGCAGCACTGGAACCAGATGCCTTCGCCCTGAACCTCGGAGAGATCAGCGCCATACTCGAATCCCCTATCGGACTGCACATTATTCGCTGCGATGAAATCCTGCCTAGTGGCATGCTGCCCTTCGCCGAGGTATGCGACCGGATCATCGGACGCCTTACCGACAAGCGCCGCCGCGAGGCTCAACGTGACTGGATCAAGGGGCTATGTACCAAAAAAATGGGGGCCGAAGCCCCCTGAAAGGTGGAGGAGAGCCTAACGCAGTAAGGCCCTCGCCCGCAGAGACACCCT